>JAGSHP010000454.1 GCA_029855925.1 Candidatus Thorarchaeota archaeon
ACTCACCATTCTGGTCAACTGATGACAATCCGTAGATGCCCCCAATGTGTGTCACATCATCATAGACCCGTGCCTGGGGTGATGTCAGTGTCTCGGAGAAGTCCCACCTGCCGCTCCCAGAGTATACTGCGGGAACACCGTTCACCATGACTGTGCCGGTGGAGACATCGCTGTTATCGACGGAGTACACTAGATGGACCCAGCATTGAGAGGTGTCATTGACATTGATGACCCCATCAGATGTGTGATACTCGACCACCTTGATCTGGTCCCAAGTGATCTGTACGCGTTCCTGGTCATTTACTGATGTGGGGAGTTCTCCCTCCGTGGTGGTGGTGCCCACCATTACCCCGTCAGCGTGTTCCTCGGACAGATCGTACCATGTAGAACCATCAATATTCACTGTTGTTCGATCAAGATGCAGTCTGACATCATGGTCCGGGTATGAGCCAGCACATAATGCCTTGCACTCCAGACTTGAGAGAGCTGAGCCATAGATCTCTACCTCGGAGAGGAAGCCCTTCAGATGATAGTCTGTTTCACTTATGTCCTTGTAGGCGCCAAGATAGAGTGAAGTTGAGGAATACGGCTCCAGTGGCTTGGCGATAAGCACATCTTCCTGCACATGAGTCCCATCATACCATGCGTTGAAGGTTGTTCCTGAGACTGTGAGAAGGACATGATGCCACGTGTTTTGAGTCACGCCACTTTGGATGAAGGCCTCCCTGATGGCGCCGGCAGCAAAGTACCTGAAGCGAAGGTCTCCGTGCAGGTCAACATATACGGAGTACTGAATGTTGTTTCCCTCGCCCTTAAAGAGAAGATACATCCCCAAGTTCCAGCTTGTTCCACTCGGATAGAACCACATAGAGATGGATAGTTCGGACGTGAGATTGAGGGAGGGATGAGCCCCGCAGTTCACGTAGTCACCGTTTCCATCAAAAGAGAGACCTCTCCCCACAGTGCTCAGTCCATATGTTGAGTCTGTGATTGTTGTTACGTAGAAGGACTCTGTTCCCACTGAGTCTTTAGTCACATTCACATTCCAGACGCCTCTCGAAGGGTCGAACGTCATAGATATGTCCCCGCTAGAAATGGTTCTAATCCGAACCTGCCCCTCTGTCATTGTGGAGTTGTCAAAGGCACGCGTGACATGCGCGATGACGCAGGCAAGACCACTGACGTCGACGCGAGCATCGTCAACAGAGAGTTCGACCATGAGCGTGTCCCAGATGGTCTGTGACGACTGACCATTCTGGTCGATCATGCTAATCCCGTGCGGGTCGTTACTGATCTCCACATGGTCCCAGACCCGTCTGGTCACGTATGAGTACTGAATCATTAGTATCCATTCATTGTCTTCCTGATACGTGAAGGACTGACCATTGACGTTCACGTCCCATGAGGTCACAGTTGTGCTGTCATAGGCATAGACAAGTTGAACTGTAACAATCACAGAGGCGCCTATGTCCACCCGAGAATCAGTGACACTACACGCAATGACCTTGATGTAGTCCCAGCGTGCAGACGCCGATGCTGTATTCTGAATCTCAGTCACGCCATCGCTGGTCTCGATTGACAGGTTGGCCTGCGTGTAGGTCAGGACTGATGGTGTGTTGTTGGTGATAGTGACCTCCCAGTGACCAGTTGTGAGATTGAAAACCATTTGCTGTCCTGCCAGTGACACGGTTCCGGTGGAGATCAAAGAGTCATCAGATGCGTATCTCAACAACACGTAGTATTTCACGGCTGTACCCACATCAAACCACGCCGGGTTGACCATATCTCCCGGACCCATCTCCGCAATATTAATCTCATCAACAGTGACAGTGTCCGCGCTCCCACCAATTACGATGTATGAATCATTAGAATTATCCTTCAACGTGACCGTGAAAGTATTCACCTCTCCGACCGTGTTGGAAACGGTGCAGGCTTGGGTGAACACACCGTCTGTGATGACTGGGGCTGCTGTGAATCCTGTAGGTGACCGTGTCACTTCAGCCTTCAAGTTCCTTGCACCAACAGTGGTCCCAGAGTAATATACGGTTCCCTCAAACGTGACCTGCCCACTTGGATCACAGCGGTCGGAGGAGAGTGCGGGTGGACTGCTCCATGCGGCACTGGTCTTTATGGAGTACGCGACCTCAACACCATTCTTGTTCTCAAGTGTCGAATAGTCATCGGACACTTCATGACCTTCGCTTGTATAGGTGTATGCGCTCCATGTCGTGGTCGATGCTTCCACGTGGCTGTAGAGAATTCTTACTGCGAACGTGGTATCCCGGTAGACTGAGGAGGTCGTGGTCGAGCATTGTGAAGTGACCAGCTGTATCTTACCTCCATTTCCGTGGTCAATAGTTGTAAATCCACTAGATGTATCCCATTGTACTGTCCAGAGAGGCAACCCCCCGGAAGAGAGTCTCAGTGACTGTTCAACTATTGATGAACCCCCCAGACCATTGGACGACCGTACCTTGAACTTGTAGTACGTGTTCGTCCCATCACCATATCCTGCGTAGAGATTATGGGTGTCCGTGGTGTCCACAGTAGGTTTGGTATTGTCGGGATAGTAGGTTGCAGCATAGACTCGGATGTAGTCAATCTTCCACCTGTTTTGATACAGGTCTTCGTGAGGACTGTCACTGGTAGATCTTGCCTGCACCCACACGTCTGTTGTATTTGGGTCGATCTCCAGCTGGATTATTGTGCCAGTCGTCGACTCGATATCCCCCACAAGAGTATTCGTTCCCGTCTTGGTGGTCCCCCATGAAAACCTCAGAGCCTCAGACGGCGAACTGTACGCGGGGTCTTGATACCCTCGCACCTGGATGTACACGTGTTCGTATGACGAGAAGGAAATGCTTGCCGTGAAATAGGCGAGAAACTTGTCATCTGTCGGGAGTCCTTCCAGGTCGGTTATGATCTCCTCTGCAAAAGTGGCGTACTGCCCTGACACTGCCAGATTGCTCTCATCAGTGACTGTGCCGTAATCAGGTGACCCGAAGAGCGAACAGTATGCGGTGCTACTATCTGTCGAACTCAGTGTTGGTACGCTGTCCTTGGCAGTGTACGGGCCTGCATTGCT
Organism: Candidatus Thorarchaeota archaeon; assembly: GCA_029855925.1. Classification (GTDB taxonomy): domain Archaea; phylum Asgardarchaeota; class Thorarchaeia; order Thorarchaeales; family Thorarchaeaceae; genus B65-G9. The sequence continues at coordinate 3,086 of JAGSHP010000454.1, forward strand.
GCCCCCAGGTGAAGTGGGGTGTTCACTCATCACAGAATGGGTATCGTAGCCATTACCGGACAACCAGAGTACAGCTCCGACGCTGAACGACAGACCGACTAGAAGAATTATGCCTATGACCCTTAGTGACTGGTGTGGGAAAGCCATACGAGAAGACGTTGCACACATCCTCCTATGCCAATCCGTTTCAGTCCAAATCTTATAAAGTTAGTTCAAAGTTTGCAAGCCAAAGGTCTCTTCTCACGAAGCCATGTTCTAGATGACCCAAATAGAGAGATTCGCGGCCATCTTGCCCCTTCTCGCAAAGACCACATCCAACCTTGCTGTGGCCGTCTGCAGCCCGCTTGGCATCTCAGACAGAAGTGCATAGGAGTTTAAATAGCGACCTCCGCTACCAAGGGGTGGCAGTATCGTTGACCGTGCAGGTTGAGGAGTTGAACGGCGGATGGCGCAAGAACCTGTGTACGTGACCTATGTGACGACGAAGGGCGAGACGAAACAGGCTAAGGTGGTGGGCGCGGAGTTGACGATCAGTGAGCGCAGGGCCGTGTCTGTGGACCTGAGCCCTCTCGCCCACATGGAGAATCTCACACGCGTGTCTATTGAGATGAACAGTCTAAAGGAACTCGACCTCACTCCATTGGCACACTGCCCGAATCTCCTTGAGCTGAAGCTTGGAGAGAACAGGTTCAGACACCTCGACCTCA
>JAGSHP010000455.1 GCA_029855925.1 Candidatus Thorarchaeota archaeon
CTGAAGAACAGGACGCAGCCGAGACCGCGGCTGCAACAGAGCCTTCTGCTGAGGCCCCCGCTGAGTCTGTCGAAGGATCTACCGCTGCCCCGCCAACCGATGAGACTGAACCACCTGTCGAACGTGTTCGCCAAGCGGAGACAATTCCTTATCACGACTCACTTCCGAAACGACTGAGGTACTTACTTGAAGAGTCGTCCATTGCTTCCACTATCGAGGGACCAGATGAGTTCTCAATCGAGCTCATGGCTAGTGGTGAACGAACCTGGATCAAGAAGAATGCAAATGGCCCAATTGAGTATGGTTCTGGAGCAGTTCCAGATGAAGATGTGTTCATTCGCGTGTCTGACGATGTTGTAAGCGAGCTGCTGAATGCCTCGACGTTTGAAGAGTTCTCGAAGATATACATGCAATACTATCGAAACTCTGGCCCTGGAAAGTATGTCAAGATTGAGCTCCGTAAGGCAATCTCTGATTTGAATAGACGTGGATATGCCCGTGTTCCACTTCTCAAACTACTAGTGGGTGCCGCTCGAGTGTAGCACGCACTTACTGTAGCAAGCTTAATAGGCTGGAACAAATGCCACCAAGAACGTAGGTTGCGCTAGCGGAGCAGCCTCAAGGAGTCAGTAAGATGGTGGACATCAAATTACCAGTCATAGCTATCAACTTCAAGACATATCCACAGGCAACTGGTGAACGCGCGGTTCTATTGGCGAAACACTGTGAGACTGTTGCAAATGAGTACGGTGTGTCGATTGTTGTGGCCCCTCAGATTCCAGATCTGTATCGAGTGAGCCATGCAGTAGACATCCCTGTCTTCTCACAGCACATGGACCCTGGCGAGCCGGGTCGCTTTACCGGTCATGTGCTTGGTGAGACTCTAGTTGAGGCTGGTTGCTCAGGTACATTGCTGAATCACTCTGAGCATCGAATGCAGCTTGCCGATATTGAGGCTGCTATTAGGACTGCTGAGCGTCTTGGACTCTATACAATTGTCTGCACCAACAATCCACTTGTCAGCGTTGCTGCAGCATCACTACGTCCCTCTGCTGTGGCTGTGGAGCCACCAGAGCTGATTGGTACTGGAATCTCCGTGTCACAGGCTCAACCAGAGATAATCTCAGGAACTGTCGAGAAGATTCGCGAGGTCAACAAGGACGTCGCCATATTGTGTGGTGCCGGAATATCAACAGGGGACGATGTCAAGTCTGCCCTCGACCTTGGCGCGCAGGGCGTACTACTTGCCTCCGCAGTGGCAAAGTCCGACAAACCAGTTGAGGTCCTGAAGGGCCTTGCGGAACCAATTCGTTGATTGTAGGTCCTCTTTCAATGGCTTTTTCTATTGGAGCCGTTACGCACTGGCGAGGCGACATGACGTGAAGGTCTCAATCGAGTGCGCACATTGCCTACTCCAACGTGCTGTCAATCAGACTAAGTTGGCCACTGACGACCCTGAACTACAGATGAAAGTGATCACAGCCATGACCCGGTTCCTGGCGGACAATCTATCTGCAGACTCGGTCCCAAGTCACATTGGTACTGACCGTGACCTGCTTGTCCAGCGAATGACTGGAAAGGACCCCTATGCCGAGCTGAAACATCAATCCAATCGTATCGCTCTGGAGATCCTCCCCGACCTTCAGCGTCTTGTAGAAGAGTCCAGTGATGAAGCCTCTCGCTTTCGCCGCGCGGCACTGATCGCAGCCGCAGCGAATGCAATCGAGTTTGACGTATCGGGACGAAGCTTTGGGCTTGATGAGCTTCGAGGTATTCTTGAACGGGTCGAACATGACCTCGCCATTGATAACGTGGACGAGTTTAGACGACTGTGTCAGGAGGTCGATGAGGTGCTCTATCTTATGGACAATGCAGGCGAGATAGTTCTTGATATTGTCCTCATCTCCGAGATCCGTCGGCTTGGTCCCCGTGTCATTGCCTATGTCAAGGGTGGTCCTGTTCTCAACGATGCAACAATGGAGGATGCTGAGTTCGTTAGACTTGCTGACTATGCCGATGAGGTCCGCGATACCGGTGCTGCGGCTATAGGTGTCAATCCAGAACGCAACTCTAGAGAGTTCCTGGATGCGTTTCACTCCGCGCAGCTCATTGTTGCAAAGGGCATGGGCAATTACGAGTCTCTAACAGAATTCGAACCTCACTGTCCCATTGTTCATGTGATGAGGACAAAATGCAACACAGTGGCAGCCCATGTTGGTGTACCACGTAACAAGAACGTCGTCCTCATACGCAGACCTAGGACATAGACTCGCTATAGTGCTGCAGAATCTTTGTCACCGGCTCCGTCTGAGCGAACTCTATCTTCAGGTCTAGATACTCCAGGGCGAGATGGTTCCTCAGCCTTCGCATTCCTGGCTCTTCGGTCACGAACGCACCCACCTCAAAGATACTGACTCCCTCCTCATGAGCTAGAATCCTAATGTCTGGGCTCAATTCTCCAGTGACAACTGTTGTGATATTATTGCGTTTTGCCTCAAGGATCTCTGGCATGTCCAGCATCGATCCCGGAATGACCAAGACGCTCTCAACCACCGCATCAAAGTCCCCTGTGAAGATTAATCTACTCTGAGCCAGTTTTCCCCCGATGTAGTTCGCAAACTTGGACTGTATCATCTTCTCTGGCGTCTGACATATTCTTCCGAGTGGGACCTTCTGCGAGTAGTCACCATCAACATAGAACTCACCGATCATCTTGAGACCGAGGGTCTCCACAAGGGCATCCGCCAGACCATTCTTTGCTGCTATCCATGGACTTCCCATGACATATGTCGAGATGTAGTTCTTTGCGAGAAGTCTTAGCCTGAGTAGGTCGGTACCTCCAATGCGATCGACTGCCCATGGAAAGATAGGTCTGTGAGTGATCAGAAGATTGATCTTTTCCTGAGATGTCCTCGTGACTATCTTCGGTGATGGATAAGTTGCGACAAGTATGCGCTTAATGGTCGTCTTGTCCTGTTCGCTCTCTGTCTGTGGACCTATCTCAACTCTGTTTTCAAAGCCCTGAACCGTATAGTTCCTAGGAGCCATCGATTGCAGATGTTTGATCAGTTCACGAAGCGTAGTCATCATGAGCACCTCTCAATCGGCCTATCTTATGGATTCGCCTCTAATAGGTAAGTCTTTTCATACTATATCAGCCAATGAAAAGATGGCGTCCTACTCTTCGGTGGCCTCGGAACTCTCTGTCTCTTCTGTTTCTCCCTCTTCCTCCTCACCAAGAGCATATAACTCGTCAATCTCGCTCTCATCGATCCGTTCAAGTTCGGGCTCGACAATCTCCTCTAGTTCGGGCTCCTTCTTTGACTTCTTGGACTCTCTCTTTGACTCCTTCTTTGCCGCCTCTCGCTTCTCTACGACCTCAGGTGCTCCCTGTTTCCTTCGCAGAAGCCAATATTGTGCCCTGGTCTTGCGCAGCTTTCTCATTCTTCGGAAGTCAATTGCAGACGCATTCTGCCGCTTTCGCAACCGTGTCAGTTCTCGTATGAGAGCCTTTTCCTTGTTCAAGATATTCAACTCCGTGATACGGTCACAATCGCACAATCTTTGGGCGTTATAACTGTGACGCTCGGTTCTCAAAGTCTTGGCGCGTTTCGTCTTTGTGTGCTATGCTCGCCAAGGACGGCTCACAGCGTAGGCATATCATTCTGATAGTGGTCAGGAACGCTTTTCTTAGCGCGAACTTTATCTTACCACGCGTTTAGCTGACCAGAGAGGCGATAAAACTGTCCACCAAAAAAGATGCCACGCAGTCTATTCGAGTCAATCTTGAGAACGAGATCATCGAGCGGATAGATGCACTGGTGGGACGGGGCGGTCGTCAGAAGTTCATCAGGGATGCAATTCTCTGGCGTCTTGATAAGGAACTTCCGCCAATTGTCCTTGATGTCAAGATGGAACTAGAACGACTGAAGGCACGAGTTGCGCAACTTGAGTCTCTCCACACACCCGAATCGCTGCTGCAGTCACTCAATGAGACAGTCCTTCGTAAGGTATGCCGCGACGATCTTGACAGAAGACTGTTGCAGTTCTTCATTCAGCACGAGGGAGCAACCACCCCCGAGCTTGCAGAGGCATTACTGGGAAGCGCAAGTAAGCGCCGGACAATTCTTGATCGCATCGATGGCATCAACAAACGGTCAGAGAACCTCCTTGGTGCCCCCATTCTTGCTCTCGAGAAGGGAGTGATACGGGGCAAGCGTGGGGCCTGGTGGCTCGTAAATGTCGAGCTTCTCCGATAGAGACGTCAAGGCTTTCCTCAAGGCCACATACAGAGAGCAAATCTTTAAAGAACGCAAGAAGGGAGATTGAGTGGGATCGTAGTCTAGCTTGGATAAGGCACCAGCCTCCGGAGCTGGGTATCCCCGGTTCGAATCCGGGCGGTCCCGCCACCGACTTTTGTGGTGTTTATAATCATTGATCAGGACATATTATCGAGGTCTTAGACTTGAGTATACTGAAGGACATCCCCTCCACCCATGGGATCGTGGAACGATTCACGAGATACCTCAATGGTCCTCTTGGTCGAAAGGTTCTAGATAACCTTGAGGAAGGAGAGAGCTTTATCGTACAGACCAGTGACTACATACTCCGGGTCACGAAACTGGATGGACATGCCTTTGTTGAGGAACTCTCCCAAATGGAATGAGTTAGTTCTTGGATGAATGAATCTACATCTGTCTTCTGTGAGCGATTCACGGCACCTGTTATACGCTCAAGAGCATCTGTTCCTTAGCGAAGAGTCTATAAGTCAATTACAGACAAACGAAAAACGGGGCCGTAGTCTAGCTTGGATAAGGCGCCAGCCTGCGGAGTTGGTTTTCCCCAGTTCAAATCTGGGCGGTCCCGCCACTACTTCTCACTATTTATCCTTGACCAATTCTGTGAATTACATATCAAGGCCTTGAGGATCTTTCCAAACGTCCTTATTCAGATAGCCTATGAATAGAGGCTTTGACAGTCCTAGTCTTATGATCCACATCAGGAACGGCTTATTGATAACATACGGTTCAGTTCTCTTTGGTGGTGCTCCTGCAAGAACTCCAAGAGCAACTGCACTCTTCACTCTAAATCCAATCTCGTTCATCTTCAACTTTGTCTGTTGGAGAGCTTGTGAGATGGTATAGTATGGTTGCTCCTCCTTTGAAGTCTCGAATCGAAGGCCAATAATCCACTCCAGCACAGTTTCTTCATCAAGGTCAATCTTCGGAAAGACCACACCATCATGCTCGGGGGAAATGCTCTTTTTCTCCTTGTGAATCTGTTCAACGAAGTCCAGTAGAGCTAGACCTGAGGGAACCTCATCCACCATCATTAGATGGACTCGATCACCCTCTTTCGTTTCTATCTCGATGATGAGACTCGGAAACTCTTCGACACGATAGAACTTCACACCATAATTGGTCATCTTCACTCCGGGAAAGTACTCACCCTCCTCCGTTTTCACAGACCACTTCTTTCCTTTCACGGCCCACTTTCCTAGGATATCAAGGGCGCTTGCAACGCCAAACCCGCCTGGCCCGAAAGGTCCGAGTTTGATTTGAAAGCCTCGTTTTCTCAACCACTCGTTTATCTTCTCGTTGTCAATATCGGCAATACTCTCGATCTCTTTTATTCGGGAGGCGTCTTTTTTGCACTCGGTGTATATCTTGTCCAGAAATTTCTTCTGAGTGTCATTTACCGCTGTGATTTTTTCTGCTCTCTTGAGAAACAGCTCTGCCTCTCGTACAGCAGACGATATCGGGTGTACGACCAGAGTCTGTGTCTTGGCTGTCATCTTTTCCGGTTTCAAGTACTAACCTCACAGGTCACAACCGGCTATGAATCGCTCCTTATGTATCTGTTGTGCGTGTCGGCTCTGTGTGAAAAGTCGATGACGTAATACAAAGTGATGTGACCAGACCCACTGCATCTCACGATCTATGAACTACTACAAATCATACGATGCAGCCAGGTCTCGTCACACTCTGTTCTTGCTTGATGAACTTATCAAACTTAGTGTTATGGTACCGCCTCGAACTTCCACCTTCGGCAGACCTCCAGACTTTCCCCTCTCTGCTCTCTTTGTTCTTCTGGGCCTCAAGTTCGACTCGGGCCTCAGTTACCGCGACTTCGTTGCTCAACTCTCGCTCTCACCACTGCTCCTCCAACGACTTGGTCTTGAGCGACCGCCCTCCTACTCCAGCCTTCAACAGGCTCTGAAGCGACTGGACACCCGGCTCCTCCACAGGATGTATCGACTCCTTGCTCGGAAGCGACCGCCTCCCAGAGACATCGCGGTGGACTCCACCGGTTTCTCCCACGCCACTGGTGGGGAGTGGATGACCGTCCGATTCAAAAAGACGCAGAGACGGCGATTTACGGCACTTCACGCAGCTGTGGACACGGACACCCTGTTGATTCATGGGGCCAAGGTGAAGGCGCGACCTGGCGGAGATGCAAAAGAACTGGTCCCGCTCGTGAGGAGCGTACCTCATCAGCATCTTGAGACTGTCTACGGTGATAAGGCCTACATCTCCCGAAGGAACGTCCAGGTCATCCATGATCTGGGAGCGTATCCTGGCATCGAACCCAAAAAGGGGTTGAGCGCCAGGTCCCGGGGATACCGTGGCTACAAGGAGTTGATCAGAGAGTATCGGCGAGGCCCTGAGGAATGGAAGACGAGGCACAGCTTTGGGCGGAGGAGTCTTGTGGAGACCGTGTTTGGCATGATGAAGGTGAGGTTCACCGGGAGTCTGAGTTCAAGAAGATACAAGGAACAGCGGCGAGAGTTGTTGATCAAAGTGATTCTTCACAACATAGAACGACTGAACTTCTTGGAGTGTGCTGGGAGGTGACTTTTCACACAGAGCC
>JAGSHP010000239.1 GCA_029855925.1 Candidatus Thorarchaeota archaeon
CTACAGCTTCACTTGACCCTATCGCCGCAAAGCGTGTACGTGAACTGATACTTGGCCTTGCTCAAAAATACAAGCAGACCTTTTTCATCAACAGTCATAATCTTGCTGAAGTTCAGCGTATATGTGACAGAATCGCCATCATTGACGAGGGCAAGATTCTATTGAGCGGGCGTACCACTGAACTGCGAGAGCGCTTTCAGACGAATGAGATATTCAAGATCCGTGTTGCCAACGACTTGGAGAGAGCTGTAGAGCTCATCCGAAGCATGGACTTTGTGAGTGACGTAGTCCTTGAGGCCGACACGATAACTGCCAAGATCACAAACCCCTATGACAACAATTCGATCCTCATGAGGAAGTTGTTGGATTCTGGCATTCGGATAATCGAAATTGCAGAGGAGGAGGCAACACTCGAGGACCTCTATCTTGCAATTGTGAAGGAGGGCGAGAACTGATGAGTCGAAACAAATCTCTCGTAATAGCCCTGACAGACATGCGAAGAGCCTTCCACGTGCGTTATGTCAAACTGAGTCTGGTTATGGTCGCACGCTTTGGGCCTATACTCGTGATAGTCATGATGGTGGGTCCAAGTCTGACAATGAATCCTGCATCGTCGGACTACGGCATTGTGATGAGTATCATGATGCCGATGGCAGCAGCTATATTGGCATTGATGAGCGTCATACCCGCCGGCATGATCTCCGCAAACTCCTTTGTTGGCGAAAAGGAGCAACGGACTCTGGAACCGCTTCTCTTGGTTCCCCTGACCGACCAACAGATTATCATAGGTAAGACTCTCAGCTCGCTCATTCCCTGCATAGTTCTACTATACGGCGGCACCCTAGCGACCACTCTGGTCCTCTCTATCATACTGATTGTCGCTGGCAAACCACTGATCCTGTTCCCCGACCTTCCTGGAATGTTTCTGATATTTGTGGTCGGACCAATTGTGGTCTTGGGTATCATCTCAACGATGATAATTGTGAGTAGTCACGTATCTCGCGTCTATGAGGCCTATCAGACAGGTTCTATTGCATCCCTCGTCATGTTGATACCCATGATGCTTCCACTTATGGGGAGTACAGGTGGCGGGGCGATTGGCATCGAATATGTATGGCTGTCGGACATACTCACGTTCGTGATTGCGGTTGTGATTGCCGTGGTGACGTGGGCGATGGCTCTAAGAATGTTTAATCGGGACAGAATGGTTTCTATGATCTAATCGTACTGAGAGGGAGGCATTGCTCGCCTCCCCTCCTCTCATTTGTACTCTATCTCCTTTAGACCAGTGGGATATCTTTTGGCAAGGTCACGATAGATCTCCTTGAATTTGCCAAGCTCTTTCACGTGCCGCTCTTCTAGCTCTCCAATCACCTTGGCGGGAACACCCACAACTATAGACCTTGGCGGGACTTCGAACTTGGCTCGCACCATCGCCCCTTCTCCAACAATTGCCCATTCCCCGACGACTGCATAGTCCGATACTATTGCCCCCATCCCAATAACTGCCTCATCCTGAACAACTGCGTTGTGTACAATACAACCATGTCCTAGCGTCACATTGCTCCCTATTGTTGTCTTCTCTCCGGGTCGTGCATGAACTACGACATTGTCCTGGACGCTCGTCCCGTCACCAATCTCGATCTCCCCATAGTCGCCCTTTACGACAGCGCCAGGTGCGACGTAGCATTCTTCGCCAAGTGTGACCTTTCCTATGACAGACGCCGAGGGACTGACATAGGTATACTTTCCAATCTTGGGAACTCTTCCTTCGAATTCGTAGACCGTCATGTGAACCATCGAAATGTCGTATCAGCAGCCTCTCTTAATAAGCTTTAATTGCGATGGTTTCCTAACGGAGTGCAGAGTGAATGTCGAACAATTGGAAGTGTGATCCTTGTCAAAGACCTCTGAGCCTCCTTTGTTTCCCATTTTGAAGGGCGAGTCAGTCGGTGTTGCTGGCGAATTCAGCGGGCGTGTTGTGATCATCAGCTCGCCTGAGGACATTCACAGGGACTGGGCACCGGACGAAATTCCCGTGATCAGCGGCACACTGGCCGCGCATTTTGAGTCCAACCCTGGTGACTTGGACGAACTTCTTAGTCACGTGTCAGCAGTCATCTCTGAGACTGGCGAATCGATTGGTAATCTGGCGTCTCTTGCTTTCATCCGGGAGATCATCTGCATAGTGAAAGTCAAAGACGCGTGCTACGTTCTTGAGAACGACATGGTAATTATGATCACGGCCCATGAGAGCGATGGGGCTGTCTTCTTTGTTGAATGATGATCAGGCTCTCTTCACAATTCTTTGGTGCGGCGATCTCTCAACTGCGGCCTCAGTATTTGTCGGGAGCGAGATGATGAACCTCGTGCCCTCCTCAGGATTACCGGCGATGCGGTCAGTTATGGTGAACTCTCCACCATTTCTCTCCACTATCATCTTCACATACGGAATTGAGATACTCTCGCCCGGACGAGCCGCCTCTGACCGCCAATGAATCAGGCTCTCTCGATTACTTGGATCTGCGACATTCTCGTACGTGAGTACTTCGATGACTGTTCGATTTGATGGCTCGTCGAAACGGGCAAGAATATTCAGTTGCACATGTTCGCGCTCATCAGGAGTACTATAC
>JAGSHP010000409.1 GCA_029855925.1 Candidatus Thorarchaeota archaeon
ACAACGATATGTTCCGGCGTGATGATCTTGTTAATGCTCTCATGAATTATCTCGATTCCCGAGATTACAATCATGATGGAGACGAAGAGCGAGGCGAGGGTTTCTCCTCGATAGTATCCGTATGGGAACCGCTCATTGGGGGGGCGCCCCGCTAACCTTAGCCCTGACCAGATGAGGGCTGAGGCCAAGATGTCCGAGAGCGAGTTCAGCGCATCCGCAACAAGTGCCACACTGTGATAGGTTATTCCAACGTACCCCTTTGTGATCGTCAGTACGACCATTGCCAGCACCGAGACCTTGGCTACGGTCTCCCCTCTCTGGAATCTGCTCTTGTGCTTGGTCGATTCCTTCTTCGAAGGCGTTGACGTCTCTTCAGCTGGTATTTGAATCACTCTCATGACTTTTCTCGTATTGGGGGTCGCTTGATAGAAACAGGGATGGTCTCGTCCATTGATTCGCTTTTAAGCCGTTTCATCAATGTTTCGATGGCGACGAGCGACTTGTCACAGACAATCCAGCGTCTACCCAGCCTCTCTGCGGCAATGGCAGTGGTTCCCGAGCCGGCAAAGAAGTCGGCCACAATGTCACCCGGCTCCGATGAGCATTCTATAATCCTTAACAATAGTGTCAGTGGCTTTTGAGTTAGGAATCCTGTAAACTCCACTGATCCGCCCTGAAGAGGAGGAATGTCCAGCCACAGGTCTGAGACAAGAATGCCCTTTGTGTCATGCAAGTATTGCTTTTTCGAATATCTCCCGTTCCGGCTTGTATAGATGAGTCCCTCTTCCCACCATCTGTCAAGCGTTTCCTTCTTGTACAGATATGGTGCCGTTCTTCCTCTCCATTCGAACTGTTTTCGACTGGTCGTTCGTTGGATTCCGTGGGCCTCTATCTCGATGAGCCTGAACTGCCCGCGGTCATCATGATAGCGATAGGGTTTCATCGATTTCTCATCGTGTTCTCTGTACACTGGTTTAGTCTGGAACTTGGATGAGTCCTTTGCATATAATAATATTATATCATGCTGCGTGCCAAAGCCCATGCTCTGTGCCTTTGGACTGTTCGTTCTCTTCCATACTATCTCGTTGACGAAATTCTCTCGTCCAAAGATATCGTCCATCATCACTTTTGCGTAGTGACTGGCTCGAGTGTCCAGATGAAGCCAGAGGCTTCCATCTTCCGTCAACAGTTCTCGCATCAGTTCGACTCGAGTTCTGAGAAACTCGAGGTACTCTTCAAACCCCCCTTCCCACTTGTCGCTGTAAGTTTCCGACTCGTGTAGGTCTGGAGCCGCCGCCTCACTGCCACCCTGCAGCCTCTTGAGTGTGTAGTCGGTACCGGAAAAGAATGGCGGGTCAATATAGATGGTGCGAATGCGCCCGCGAAGATCACCGAGGTCTTCTCTAATTGCACGGAGGCAGTCGTCCTGAATAATGATGTTCTTCCACTCATCCATAGCCTTCATGACCTCGAGCTCATACTTATGGATTTTGCTCACCAGTTACTAATATTAGGGGCCCGTACAAATGGTCGGCATTACGGAGGATAACTGTCTATGCCTCGGTCACAGATCCTTCTCGCCTCAATGTTCATCATGATCATGCTTCTCCCTGGTGTCGTCATGGCCTCGATCTTCATGGGACCGAATCAACCTCTGCAGGCACCGACGCAGGCCCACGTGGCGGTCATTGGGGGTGATCAGGCACCGTCGATCATTACAGCCCTGCAGCTGGATAGCTCTGCCATTTCTGCCTCACAGTTCAGAGACATCGCTTCTGTGGCATCATCCTCTTCAGACATTGATGCGCTCCTGCTCATTGACACACCTATCGGTCCCTCGGACATTGTATTCTTGCAATCATTTCTATCAGCGGGCAACGGTCTGATGATCTTTCTCGGACCACGCATGACAGCTAACGGTACCGGATTCCAAGAACTCGGAATCACTACCAATAACAACCTTGGGATGAACACAGGACAGGGAAATGTCATTACACGGATGGTGAATGCATCACATCCCGTGATGGGCTTCGACTGGTCATCCGCTCCTCCTACTGACAGAATCACTATCCTCCCCTCCCTTGGTTCAGATGCTCAGATCCTTCTTGCCAATGATACGGGCTTTGGGACATACGGTTC
>JAGSHP010000253.1 GCA_029855925.1 Candidatus Thorarchaeota archaeon
TAACGACCGTGGACGACGTATCTGACGTTGGATATGGAATTCCCGTTGGCTTCGTGTATATCGATGCATACCTGCTGAAATAGATGTCCGCGTGCCGCTCTTCGCCTGTCTTGATCTCATAGTGGTCTTCAGCCTTGCAAAGACATACCGGGCAGATCTCTGGAAACTGAATTCTTGATAGCTTACACTTGATCACTTGTTGCTTGGCATTCGGCTTAGGCATGAGCAGGGCTCCAGGTCCATCCACTCGAAAGATATGCATTATAACTATATGCACATACAGATAAAGCTTTCCACGCAGTTGGCGGATTGGTGAGTCATGAACCAGTCCAGTCAATGCCGGTCTACAAGGTCTTCTTCATGGCAATGATTAGAAGGGCCACGCCAATCACACTGATGATGGAGGACATCATCATTGCACTGGGATCCTTAACAAGATCCTTCCGAGCGATGTAGACGTTCACAGTATTCGTCACAGTATTACCCGCGCAGTCCTCAAGCCTGATGGTCACTGTCTTGGTGCCGGGAGTGTCCGCGGTCAATGATACTGCGACCTTGCCAACATCCCAGTACGAGCTGGGCAAATTGACCGAGTCGATTGAGACCGTGTACATGAAGGGATATGTGTCGGCGACATTCCACTCTATCTCTGGCGCCTCAGTACCAATTGTGATCTCGAAGTTCCCTGGCCCACCGATGCTTGGTGCTTGAGCATCAACCAGAGTGGATGGAAACTTATCCTTGCTCTGTGAGAGACCCCTGATAGAGTACTCTCCTGTTCCAGAGTAGTCGCTCCACATGTTCCCCACGCTCACATTGTCATCCCACTCGTTCAGTTCTCCTGAGTCTGCAGCATTCCACACATTACTGGAGATTCGTCCCGGACCATTCCATCCAATCTTATTGCGAATGACCTGCACTCTCCTCGTATTGCTGTCCAGCGTCACCCCCACCTGGGAGTTTCCGAAGATCTCATTGTCCGAGACCGTGCTATTCTCAGAGGACTGGAACGTGACTCCCACGGCAGAATGGTAGATTCGGTTGGTGGTGACAACGACGTTGGTGGAAGCAGTTGCTACAACAGCATTATCGCAAAGCGAAATATTGTTCTTAATGACCTCCACATCACTGGACTTGTTGATGAATATCCCCGACGATGAGTTTCTTATTCTGCACTCTGATATCACTACGTTCTCTGCGTTTTTTATGGAAACAGCTGGAAACGAGCCTGCCTCAAGTTGGCAGGCTCTTATGATGACGTGAAACGTGGTATTGATTATCCGGATGCTTGTATGGTTGGCAACGATGTAGTAATTCTCTATTCGAAACGGATTCTTCTCTGTGCCAAGACCTGGGAACAACTGTAGTTCTAAATCGCCATTTATCAGAATGGGGCTAGTGAGGACCTGATCTGCGCACCTGTCCGTATCAACATGCCGAGCCGCCTGAGCAACTGGAACCGAGATGGACCCAACAATCAACACAGCAAGTATCATTGAAATCAAGTGATGCCGCACCAATATAGTCCTCCTCAACATGGTTGCCTGTAAGAGCTTTTGGCTTATTGTCTTTTCGCAAATTCGGAAAGCGTGCAATTTTCGCAACATCTATAGATTTCCGTGTGTATATTGGATGACATGGCTAACACCGACAAGGCTCTGACGACAGTGGCTCAGATCGATGTTGTTTCGGACCTAAGACAGAGCATCCTCAACGCCATCGCCCCCATTGGTGGCATTGAAAACTATGTCAGGCCGGGGGATACGATAACCATCAAGCCCAATCTGAACTCCTCTGACCCGTATCCGGCAACAAGCGACCCGGCATTCATTCAAGCGTTGGGCGAGGTGTTCTTGGACGCTGGAGCCGCAAAGCTGCAGATAGTTGAGTCATCGATGGTATCTACCAGCACACGAAAGGTGGCGGAGACAACAGGGCTTCTCGATGTCGCACAGGCCCTTGATGCAGAGATTCACTTTCTTGACGAGGAGAAGTGGATCAAAACGCATATTCCTCTCGGGAAGTACATGAGAAACGTGGATGTTGGCGAGTCCCTTCTCAAGAGCGAGAAGCTCATTCTGGCACCATGTTTGAAAACGCACAAGTACGCTCGATTCACTGGCGCGATGAAGCTCATGATGGGCGGGATAAGGCCACGGAACCGACTGAAGATGCACGCTCGTGGACTTGAGGTGAAGATCGCCGACCTTGCCTCTCTGTTCTCACCAGACCTGATAGTCATGGACGCTCGTCGCGTGTTCGTCACAGGAGGCCCCTTCAGCGGTCAGGTGGAAGAGCCGGGTGTAATCATTGCAGGTACAAACATGCTGGCTGTGGATGTCGTTGGCGTTCGTCTTCTCCAAAGGTATGACGCAGACAATCGGCTAGACAATTCAGTCTGGAATCTTCCGCAGATCAGCCACGCCGTTGAACTTGGTCTTGGTGTATCAGGTAACGACGATATCCGTGTCATCACTAAGAGTTAGCACCTATGTATATCACGCCATTATGTCAGCATGACTCTGGTTCTGTTCGAGAAAGAGTCTTCGATATTCATCGTTATGAATTCTGAGCAGGACCACATTCTCGCCGCGATTGACGCCATCAAAGACTATTGCTCTCTGGAGACTTCTCGGCATGAAACCGAAGGCAAGGAGCCCACCAGTCACGGTCACGATGATCAGAAAGATGACTAGGTCGAACAACAGGTTTCCACCGTATCGAACATCTCTGATCATTGCCAGGGCAAAGAAGAGGGCAGGATAGAACAAGATGAAGAAGCCAAGAGCCCCAATTGCCTTCGTCTTTATTGTCACAATGTTCATGTGCGCAGCACAGGCCGGTATCCAGAACAGAACTGAAGACTGAGTTTCCGGTTCCTGACGCCCGAAGTTCGGCTTAGGGCCAGACGAGAAAATGTCCGCCCTAGTGACCGGGGGCCGCGCAACCGACTTCCTCTCAAAGACAGTGATCGGGACAAGGTCGAACGGCTCATCTAGACAGACCGGGCACACCTCTGGGAACTTGACCTTCGACAAAGTACATTTTATGATACTACTAGGCGTACCATATTCTCCCATCAATCCCGCCTCATCATCCCGCACATTGTTACTCTTCAGGTGGCATCACGACGATCTGAATGCTTGTGTACGGTTTTCCCTCGGAGTCCTCGGCATCAAATGTGTCAAATGCCATGCTGTAGATGAATCGACTCTCACGCTTCTTAAGCTCATGTGCTATCCTTACGGACAGTCCCACACCTTTGAATCCGTAGCCCCGAATGGCGACCATTCTTCGATCGGACTTGACCAAATTGTGAACAGTAGATGCTATCTTGCCAATGTTGATTCGACCAGCGGTGGGTGAAATCTCTAGAAGGACATAGTCACTTGTGGGGAAGACTTCGACCTCGTCCTCCATTGTGATTGACACCACTGCATCGCTCACGCGTAGTTGTTCTGGTATTCTGTCATGGAGGGACATGGCCCATACGCACTACACAGGCACTAATCAACTTGGCGTTTTCGCCGTGTGATTTGGCCATATCATACCGTTAATATGACGAAAGAGCTGTGTAGGCAGCATTACCGGAGGCCCCCCCCAATGAATCGTACAAAGACTATGGCACTTGGTGTCGCCATTATAGTAGTGGCTTCTGTTGCTTTGATAGCAGTCTGGTATCCCACTACTCAGCCCGACGTGCGAATTGGCTATCTTTCCCAAGACCTTCATCAGCTCGCTCTGCGAGTTGCTATAGAGAAGGGTTGGTTTGAGGAAGCCGGACTGAAAGTAGAGCTCTCCCAGTTTGCTAACGGCGCCTACGAGATGGACGGGTTCCTAGCCGGGCAAATTGACATGGGCTATTTGGGTGCAGCACCCGCTCTCACAA
>JAGSHP010000153.1 GCA_029855925.1 Candidatus Thorarchaeota archaeon
ATGAGTGCCTTGGGTCGAGGTCGTGTCGGTGCAGGAAGAGGCCTACTCAATGCCGAACTATGGAGCGAGTTACCTCTCGAGCAATGGTTGGAGAAAGAGTATGCAATTGCACTGAGCTCCGGGCTTCCCGTTATTGCCAGTGTGGGGTACACGCCAGAGGAGGTGGCCGAGGTTGCACCAAAGGTCCAGAAGGCAGGCGTTCACGCCATCGAGTTCTCGACCCACTATGTAGGGGGTCACGTAGAGATTGCAAAGGCATTGCGTGATGCAGTGGATATTCCAATCTTTGCAAAACTGAGTCCGAAGGATGATGTATCCAAGGTTGCCAAGTCACTTGAGAGATATGTAGACGGTTTTGTGGCAATCAACACGTTTGGACCATGCCTGAGAATCGATATCGAAACTGCAAGACCCATGTTGGGCAGCGAGGGCGGACTAGGCTGGATGAGCGGAGCCGCCCTGAAACCCATTGCCCTGCGTTGCGTCGCAGACATTGCGTCGGTTGTCGACAGACCGGTCATAGGAGTGGGTGGGGTCTCAACAGGAGCCGATGCGATCGAGTTCATGATGGCGGGAGCGAACCTCGTGGAGGTCTGTACTGCAGCCATCCTCAACGGTCCGAGCATCTACGGCAAGATCGCGAATGAGATATCCATGTGGATAGACGAGCATCAGTACGATTCACTATGGGACATCGTGGGAATGGCTCTGCCACATCTTCGGAAGAACAAGCAGAGGCGACCCCCGGTACAGATCGACATGGATGCATGCACTCTCTGTGGACTATGTGAGAAGTCCTGCGTATACGACGCGGTGAAGGTTCATCGCAAGGAGAGAGAGGTAAAGGTGGACAGCGACAAGTGCGTGGCATGCGGACTGTGCGTCTCCATCTGCCCGCCACATGCCATGTCATTAAGAGAATAGACTTGTGCTACACGAACTGATACGGATCAAGTCCCTTGGTCAGAAGCTTGGCCTTGCCCCTGGTGACCGCATAGTCGTTCTCGTCACGAACACCGCCTATTCGTTTCAAGTACAGTCCTGGTTCGACCGCGACCACATGTCCCTCGGCGAAGTGCCCATCATAATGATAGAAACTTGGCATCTCGTGCACCTCCAGCCCGATCCCATGACCAAGTCCGTGAAGCATTCCCTCTTCCGCCTCGGGCATCAGCTTGCGAGAGGCAAAGCCGTGCTGTTGCAAGGTCTCACAGCATGCCATGTTCACATCATCAATCAGCGCCCCGTCCCTGAGCGCATCGACAGAGGCATTGGAGGCGTCTACCACTGCATCGAACATCTTGCGAAGCTTGGCATCGACAGTACCCTTCACGACTGTACGTGTCACATCTGCAACGTATCGATCGAGCTTGAGTCTGGGAAAGACATCTATGATGATTGGCACACCAGCCTTCAGCGGGTCACGCGGGCGACCCAGATAGTGAAAGTCATAGCCCTTTCGCCCCACGGCGACTATGGAGTCCTCAGCAGCCTCTGCATACCTGTCAAGCAGAAAGTGATCAAGAGCCAGCTTTATGTCACCCACAGTGAGGGGCTGACCATTATAGATCAATTGCTTCTTGGGTCCAATGTCGGAGTCCTTGATCATCTCAATCACACTAGAGACCGCTCCAATGGTCGCCTCTCCTGCCTTGAGTATCGTCCGAATCTCCTTGCGCGACTTGACGGCACGGGCGTCCTTGACAAGATTTGGAACGACCTTTACCGTATAGCCGAGCTCCTGAATCGCCACAAGGACACTGGCGGGAATGTGATCTGGAACTCCTAGTACGTCACCAGAGAACTCGTCCCTTAGGAGGGGACCGTAGATACGCTCCGGATTCTCGCTGGCACGTTTGTTCTCGCTCATGAGTGCAAGATAGATTTCAGTGAGGTCATACGTTCGACTGACAAAGCTCTCCTTGTGGAGCCTATCCAGCGTGTTGAAACCTGCAGCCACCAATGGCTCTTCATTACGGTTCTTGAAATAGGTCACAGTATCAGGTGAACGGAAACCTGTCAACCAGAAGATATCAGGGACTTCGAAGGCATTCCCCTCTGCAACAAAGGCATCAGTACCTTCTCGTTCCATGATCTTGTCGAGATGCTCAAGCATGAATAAACCTCCAGCATTGTAAGGGATTCGAAGTGGATAAGCCTTGCCTTGACTGCTACAGACGGCGAGACATCCGCTCCTCGACCTGTTCGCGTGTTGGCATCTTGTAAGGACCGACATGTTCGAGGTTGAATGATGCGCACGTGGCACCAAAGAGACCAGCACGTTCAACATTGCCCGAGCGTACGTACTCTATGAGAAACCCGACCATGTAGGTATCTCCAGCCCCGGTCTCATCAACAAGCCACTCCCCAAAGACCGCGGGAATGTCCACGTGAGAATCACGCAGGAAGATGGTCGATCCTCTTTGCTCGCGTGTCACAATGACAATTTCTGGGCCGTATCGCAGAGCCTTCTCCACAGCCCGCTCCTCGGTCTCCGCCTGCATCCCCAGCAGGATCTCTTCCTCGTCTGCCTTCAGGATGTCAACGTGGCGAAGAACACGCTCAGGGTCTTTCCACTCGGTCGGTTCAACTGGTCCGAGCCTACTTGGTCTCAGAAAGCCCTGTACGTCAAGAGAGACAAGAACCTCTTTGGACGCCATTGCCTCAAAACAGGAGGTGTGTATCTCATCGGCTGTGAGAGGACAGAAGTGCACGACACTTGTGTCATTGTGAGACGGCAGAAGGTCCTTGTCACTCAGACTGGGAGCAAGTGCCTCGATCCGCTGTGTACGTTCACCGTGTTCGTCGTATTCGTTGACGAAGCGCGTGGTCACGGGACCGCTCATGTGCAGCCCTGTGAGATCAAGACCGGAGTTCCGTAGAGCATCGATGTACTCTTGCTCGAAGTCCCTTCCGACGCGAGAGACAATACCAGCCCCATGTGCGCCTATCGCTGGTGCCAGCATGGCATAGGCAGTACCACCACCAAGTGTCTCACGTCTGATCTCAGGGGTCACAAGAAGGTCTCGACTCAAATGACCGACGACAACGATCTCCACGCAATTGACGCTCCAAGAAGCAGATGTGACGATTCTACAAGTGGGGGAACTTCTACTTTTCGTTCAAAGACAATACTCTGACAAATCAACAACGATTAATACGTTAGTGCCATGTCATGAGTGTGATGTCCCTTGGCAAGAGTCACAGTGAAGTTCTTTGCATCCGTTCGAGAGGCACTCGGAACGAAGAGTGTTGAAGTCGACGCGACTACAATTCTTGACCTGCTGGAGTCCCTCAAAGAACAGTTCGGGAGCAAGTTCACAGACACCGTGATAGATCCCGCGTCTGGCAGACTGAAGCGTTTCTATTCCTGCATGGTGAATGGAAAGCGTATCGAGCTCATCGATTCCTACGAGACGAGACTCAATGACGGAGACTCCATTGCCATATTTCCTCCGGTAGGCGGAGGATAGGGAAGGAGATGCAGACCAGTGACGAGAGAAGTTGAACTTGTCATCAAGAACGCCAGACTCCTGCTCGAGTCCGGCATGGTGCGCGGGGGCGTTGCTGTTCGCGAGGGAAAAATCTGTGCGATTGCAACGGATGAACATCTTCCTCACGCTGCAGAGGTAATTGATGCACAGAGCAGGATATTGATGCCGGGGCTGATAGATGGTCATGCTCATCTTCACGATGAGGCAATGATAGACCATGAGGACTTCACCACTGGGACCAGGCTCGCGGCGTCAGGTGGGGTGACGACCGTTGTAGAGATGCCACTCAGCTCACAGGTGGACACGGTTGAACTGGTCGATGAGAAGATCAAGACAGGTGAACGCCTCGCATTGATAGACTTCTCTCTCTATGGAGGGATGATCAATGCGGATAATATTGGAAACATCCCATTGCTCATCGAGAAGGGAGTAGAGGGATTCAAGGCATTCACATGCGAGCCCTTCTATGCCAATGCTGGCGTCATTGCAAAGGCGATGAGCGAGGTCTCGGAGTTTGGAGGACACCTGACAATCCACTCTGAAGATCAGGGAGTCCTTGAGGAGTTTGCCCGGGAGATGGAAGACGAGTGGGATGCACCAATCACACATGCACTCGCTCGACCTGCACTTGCAGAACAGTTGGCAGTCCATCAGAACGTCAGCATAGCGTCCAGTACCGGGGGTCATCTACACATTGCGCATATCACAACAAGGGAGGGTGTCCGGGAGGTCGCTAGGGGAAAACAGACCGGCGTCGAGGTCACAACAGAAGTCTGCCCACACCATCTGATGTTTGATAGGGACGAGATGAACCGCCTTGGACCAAAGAGCAAGATGAATCCACCTCTGCGTTCAAAACAGGACCGAGCCGCGCTCTGGGCAGGACTCCTCACGGGAGCAATTGACATGGTGGTCAGCGACCATGCTCCCGCACCTGTTGAGAAGAAGGAGGCGGGAAACGATGACATTCGAAAGGCCTGGTCGGGAGTGGATGGCATTCAGATCATTCTGAGGGTTCTGCTCTCAGAGGGAATCAACAAGGGAAGACTATCGTGGAGTCGATTGCTTCGGGTCACAACACGAGACCCTGCACGAATCTTTGGTCTCTACCCAAAGAAGGGATCTCTCACCCTAGGGGCTGACGCGGACTTGGTATTGGTTGACCCAACAAAAGAAGAAAAGATTACAGACACGGGGATTCTCTCCAAGAGCGGCTGGACAATATATGAGGGAATGAAGTTACGCGGGCTGCCAGTGATGACGTTTGTGCGAGGCGTCATGGTGTTTAAGGAGGGCGAAGTCCTGGGCACACCCGGTCACGGTCAGTTCCAGCCTATGGGGAGAGGACAGCTCGAGATTCCAGGAATGTGAGAGAGGCCACGTCTTAGGCATCCTTCTGAAACAAGTAGTGAGATCTCATTATAATCCTGAGCAATGATGATGATAATGACCGACCAGTGGAGATCAGGCTGCCTGCGGGAGGTGAATCACAAACTCTGCGCCCATCTCTGGATGGTCAGGTACTCGATCCTGAACTGAGAGAGTCCCTCCGAACCATCGAACTATCAGGTTCGTTTGATGTATGCCCATCCCTCCAAAACGCCGTGAGCGGTCAAGCAGAATGCTCTTGCGGGCATCAAGAAGACCCGCGCCGTTGTCGGCAATTCTGAGTTCCCACATCTTTGGCGCTGACGAGAGACTGATCCAGATCTGCTTGGTTTCCCGCGGATTATACCGTATGGCGTTGTCCAGGAGATTCTCAATTGCTGTGACCAAGTAGCGATTTGCGCGGGTCATGCATGCTGCATCAGGAATGTCCAGTACGATCTCGATTGTTTGGTGTTGGGCACGCACCTGTTCTACAAGGTCGGTGAGTGCCTCTTGAATTACGTAGTCGTGCATCTCGGAGGTCTCGAGCCCTTCTACTGCCCGTGCCTTCATTATTAGCCGATTGATCTGACCAATAGAAGTGAAGACGATTTTGGCAATGTCGGAGTTCTCTCCCTTTGCCAGAATGGACACACCAAGAAGAACTGTCTGGAGATGATTTGCCACATCATGCGACAAGACATCGAGATAGAGCTTGGCTGCGTCTTCTGCGAGCAATCTGGGAGTGATGTCTGTGGCAATATGAACGAATCGACCGGACTCGTTTCCGTCCGAGGGGATGGCTGAAACAGAGACCATCACGTCGTGATCACGGAGCTTCATCTGTCCTTTCGAAACTTGGATACTGTCTTCAGAGACCAGTTTCACAAAGGGGCACCCATCTGGCGGTGCACTCGTTGAATGGAATATCTCATAGCAATGCTTCCCAATGATGTCACTCTCGGGGTCAATCCCCAATAGTGAGTGGGTGATCAGATTCGCATACAGAATTCTTTGCTCCGAGTCGAGTATCAGCGTTGAGTGTGCAATTGCATCAAGGACGCTGTGCCAACTCACTACCTTACCAATCGAGAAGGGGGACGCATCCTGAGCCAAGTGGGAGTGAAGACGAACCACAGAGGCCCGACGAGTACCGTCGTTTCCGGGTAGCGGACTAATCGATACCGTAAGTATGGTCTCTGCTTCGATGACAATCTCCTCTGTGAGTGAGGAGTCGGTCTGAAGTGTTGCCTCCACAAGACTGTCAAGTATCAGTGACAGAGGCATCTTCTGAGATACGTCAGCAAAGTCGCGGCCTGCTAGTACATCTAGTTCTTGTCCTAGCAATTTGAGCATCGGTTCGTTTGCCCAGATAACAGCATGCTCAGAATCCAAGATCAGAATTGCATCCTCAGACATCTGTAGGACTTGCTGTTTCAGGTCGTCCATAGTGTCTGGTTTGTCTGGTCCTCGCATCACTACGATAGTCTCCAAGGTCACAAGAATCCGAGGTCGTGCTGGATATTGCGGATTCTTGCGTACAAGGCTTCAGTCATTGGCCTTGCACACAAGTGATATGAAAGACCTACTTGGCACGCAAATGCCTCTGTCGAAGCACTGTCACGATGAATCAATCGAATATAGCCATTGTGCTGCGGTAGTTCATGGCATAGGGTGTGCTGCAGAAGGGCCGCTCCGAGGTGATACGAAGATTCACGCTTGTGACCCAAATTATGGTCCACGGCACGAAACTTATTTGTGATGTCTACGACACAACCTGGCTAATAGGAAAAAACGTTGATGTGAATAGCAATGGAAGAGGCCCAGTTTGTCTTCGGAGACCCTCACGTCTGCACAGGTTGTATGATCTGCGTCAATGTCTGCAG
>JAGSHP010000178.1 GCA_029855925.1 Candidatus Thorarchaeota archaeon
AGATCGCCTCCTTGGCATGGAGGAGGTCGCGAGTTCAAATCTCGCCCGGTCCACCATCCTAACTTCTGACCGTACCTCACTCACTGGCTCTCCTGTAGTGAGGAGTCTCGCTCATTATCTTCCTATCTACATGAGAAGGAATAGGTAGAGACAACAAAGATATCTTCTCATCTGTGTGACTGTGGTCAAGCAGGAACGTATCACAATGCAGAGACCTCATCGCCTCCTCGAAGCAAGAAAGATGGGACTTGTTGGTATGCTAGGACCAAGTCTGGGATTTGGAGGGATTTTCCTCTCCGTCGCATTATCCCCCTGGTTCAATTGGCTTGATAACGCACTGAGCGACCTTGGGCACCCGCTGAGTCCTGTGTTCTGGATATTCAACCTGTCATTGACCATAGCAGGACTGATCAGTCTGATCTTCGTGAGCCACCTGGTGCGAGAGGCGATTGCAGATAGGTCCGTTCTTGGAATACTGGGGTCTCTAATTCTATTCATGAGTTTCGCTCTATTGATAGGTGTTGGAATTGTCAACGAGTCCATCGAGCCATTCCATTCAAGGATTGCTCTCGGCTTCTTTCTCACCTTGACCTTCTCATCAATCATCTATGGCATCCATCTCATCCGAGTCCCAAATCGGAAAAAAGTCGGAGTAGTTGCTCTTATTGCAGGTCTGTTCAACACCATCATGTTGTTCGGGGGATTCTTATTCTTGGTCACTCTTCTCTCAATACCAATTTCCGGACTGGCGATTCCAGAGATTATTCTTGCTGGCGTCGGAGAGCTTTGGATCATCCTGCTCGGTCTTCATGTTTACTGCTCGGCATAGGTCGAATGGGCTCGTTGCCGCAACATGATCTCGACGGAGTTGATTTTCGTCGATTACTGCTCCAATCAAAAAAAAGACGACACAGACCATGAAACGAGAATCATGGTCCGTGTTTAGAGTTTGAGTCACCTATGCAAAGAAATCATAGGGACACTCATCACAAATTTTCGGGAACTGCACATAGTCTCCGTCCTGAGGCAAATCAGCCGCGGCTTTTCGGTATGCAGTCACAGCATTGTCACCTCGGCTGACGTAGTTCCAGAAGTAGTTTGCAAACCGTTCCTCACCTGGGATGATTGTGACTGCCCATGAGTTATGGGTTTCATCGGAGGATGAGATGGCCAGATAATGGCCGCCTCTCATGTCATCAGCCCAGTCACCAGAGTGACATGATGAAATGACAAGGCCTACCTTGTTGCTGTCAAGAGTATCCAGCATTGTTCGGAACTCATTGGATCTGACAATGCTACTGTGAGGTGCGAATGCGGTGTATGAATGGTGGCCGTCATTGTTCCCGTGGCCGAAGAGATAGAAGAACACAATATCATTGGCATCCTCGTACGCTGCAACTTCATCGAAATCATTCCGAAAATTGGTTGTGTCCTTGAACTCAAAGAATTTCGTGTATCCCTCGTTTTGCAGAACCCCTTTGTACTCATTGATCACTTGTTGTGTGCCAGCATCACTGGCCCAGAAGAACACTGCAATCTTCTCAACGTCTCCGTCGCCGCCGCTACTATATGAGATGGTTACAGTCAGAGAGTATGTTCCAGAACCACTGTAGTCACGGACCATGATATACCATGTTCCAGCATCAGGATTAGCAAAGTTCACGTCTTCGCCTCCACTAGTGTAACCACGCCAATCGTACGTGCTCGTAGTAGGTTCAGCACCTAGCCTACCGTAGACATCGAAGTCTGCGTTTCCACAGGACAGAACAGTGCGCATGTTGGTAGCATTTGCATCAACCTGAATGGTCCAAGTTTCAGTATCTCCAGTTCCAGACAGTGAGCTTGTAACAGCTACACCTGTCTCTTATACACATCTCCGA
>JAGSHP010000109.1 GCA_029855925.1 Candidatus Thorarchaeota archaeon
CTCTTAGCAGTTTCACGTCGCGTGATGAAGCGTCTAAAGCGTCGACCAGCGTCCTCAAGTGCGAGTTTTATCTCGCGAAGCAATACCTCATCTTCGGCCAATGCCTGCTTGCTCTGTCCCTTGAACATCACGTGCACGTATGCTCCACAGACATGTATGAAGACCATCATTGGCCCACGAGGAATGCCATTATCGAACGTCTGGACCTTGTAGTTTCTCCAGTTTACTGACGCGCATGCCTTCCATGTGGCACAGTCACTGTTGTCACGAAGCTTGGGCACTCGATTGACGAAGCGCCAGAGCACCATAGGAGCAGAGGTCGCGTTGGGGATCTTCCCGCCGTATGCGATACAGACCTCTACGGCAAAGGAGAGACCCTTTCCGGAAGTTGGTTTTCGTGTGACCGCAGTGACGAAATCCGGTTCATACGCCAGTCTGATGGTCTGCTCAAAGACCTCTTCGCCTACTGGGACGACCGTGTCGGTCGGTGGTGCAATGTAGTCTTGGCTCGAGAACGCCTTGTAGAGAAGTTCGATCTCAATCTTGGAGAGCGTGTCCACCGGCGTCTTCAGGCTCAGCTTTGGAAGATGCTTGCGGCCCAGCTCTTTATTGGTCTCTTGAATTATAACTCGCGCCTTGTTTGTGCTTATCCTGCAGAACGCCCTTGTGAGAAATCCGCCAAGAGTCTGCTCTGTGGTCTCGCGAAGAAGGTCCTGAAACTCTCCAATGCGAATGCTGGCGGGGTGTGGTTGTGCGTACTTGGGTTCGTCGGGGAATGTATTGACGCGCCGCGGGTAGACATGAATCTCTCCGTATGGATCAATGAAGATGATTGTGACATGCGAGTTCAGCAATGATGCCATCTCGGCATAGACATCAGCATAACCACGTCGGTATTGGATATTCAAATAGTGGAGGCGGATGTAGGTCCCATGTTCAAATGGCAGGTTCATCTCAACGGGACCGCCCTCGTACTGCTTCGTGTTTGCGGTCGTTGTGAAAAAGTCTGCAACTATTGCCTTGTCTGCTGTGAATCTCTTTGTGACCGAGAATATTGGCTTACCTGTAGTATTTTGGGCGTCGCTGAATGCTGACGGTGCGCCAAAACCTTGGCTTCCACGAGTCTGTCGCAGCCTCTCAGACTTGCTTGACGCAAGATAGATGCCATACTTCTCAAAGTCCCGAGCAACCATCCCGACTCCGTTGTCAAAACATGTAAACTCGTAGACCTTTAGACCCTCTTCATCATCCAGAGGAACCAAGTCGGGCATCTGAATCTCGGTCAGCTGGATCACAGCGAAGGGCTCATTCTTGCTGATAAGACTTCTAAAGGGAACCAAGAACTTCCGGAATGCCTTTACCTTCTCCTCAAGGCTCTCCTTCGGTCGAGTGGGGATGTCTACTGGCTTGCCCTCTCGAACAGCCTTTTCCAGCTTCTTGCTCAGCGCAATCGAATCATAGAGGGTGGGCTTGATCTTTTCTTTTATTTCTTCGATGATTGCCGGATTGAGATGTTCAGCCAACCGGGGATGCTTCTGTGATTTCCACCACCAGCTCTCAAGAGCGTCAACAGCATTGTCGAGAAACTCGATTGCATACTGAGTGTGTTTGTTGAGCCCGGTCTCGAATCCAACAAGCTGAGTACGTTTTCGCATGAACTTCGCTATTGTCCCCTGTTTGATGTCACCAACCATACCCGCCATGGGATCAGGACTGGTGCTCGTTCTTCGTCTTTTCGATTTCTTGCTTGACGGACTCAATTAATTCACCTGCGTACCGTATGCATGTGGGTCATTTACAAAAGCCTTGGGCTATGAGTTCCCCATTCGCAATACAATAAGATGGTACTGAAATTCACGCGCTTTACATTTATTGTTTTCCTGTAGGGGTCTATTTGAACCGAGAATGGCAACTGAACGATGAAACTAGCCAAACTCTGGCTGAGGAAAGTGTTCATTAGCATTTGTGAGTCGAGTCAACTGATGACACACCAAGGTGTAAAATGCATCGGGCTGAGAGAGATTCCAGTCATCGAAGAGGGTGACGACCTATCTGGCATCATCTTGAGAGCACTTGATAGTCAAGGTATGGACCTCGAGGATAGGGACATCATTGTCATTGCACATACTGTGGTCTCCAAGGCCGAGGGACGTGTCGTCACGAGAGGCTCCGTAGAGGTCTCCGAAGAAGCCCTTCGAATCGCTCAGAAGAGTGGTTTCGACCCAGTCCATGTGGAGCTTGCACTGCGCGAGAGCCGGATAGTTCTCCGGAACTCAGGGGTCCTCATAACCGAGGGACTGAACGGAGACCTTGCCAATTTCGCAGGGGTCGACAAGTCCAATGCCCCAGATGATTCATTCGTTCTGTTGCCGGCGAACCCAGATCGGAGCGCAGAGAGAATTCGTGAGAGGCTGGCTGAGGCTACAGGTAAGGATGTCGCAATCATCATTTCCGACACTCGTGGTCGACCATGGCGCCGGGGTACAATCAATGTTGGAATAGGAAGTGCTGGGATCAACGCATTTAGACACAATAGAGGCAGAAAGGACATCTATGGTCGCACTCTCCAAAGGTCCACTGTTTGCCAGATAGATGAGCTTGCAGCTGCAGCGGAACCAATCATGGGACAGGCCAATGAAGGACGACCAGTTGTCATAATTAGAGGCTATCTGTATGAGAAGGGAGAAGAGAGTGCTAAGGATATTGTAATGTCGCCTCAAGAAAATCTATTCAGATGATGCAGAAATAAGAAAAATAATCGGGAAGGGAACAAAGTCCCTTCTACTCTTTTGAAAGAGCCACATGATCAAAGGCGTTGTCCACAGTTATTACAGAACTTAGCACCGGCCGGAACAGGACTGCCGCAGTTTGGACAATAGCCGCCTCCTCCGCCGCCCTCCTGAATATCTACGTGGTAGGTTCCTTCGGCACTTCGTACCGTTGCGTGACGCACACCACCCTCTTCATGGACACTTATGTGAACAGAGTCACCGGGCGAACCAGCAGGCGCTCCTGCGGGACGACCACCACTAGGATTGATAGGCGCACCACAATTGGGACATGATGCTGCATTTCCCGCGGCATGACCACAGTATGGACATTTACCTTCATTCTGTGCCTGACTGATGTTTGCCGTGACAGAGGGAATCACCTTTGACTGCTTGAACTCAAAACGGATATTTCCGCCCGACTTGAGATCGATGATGAGTTCATTGCCGCTCTGCTGTGCATTTGCAACGGCAATCAGAGGAATAGCAAGACTCTCAGTTTCGCCTTTTGGTCCGCGATTATAGAAGCTGTCAGCAGTCCAGGAGTATACTGCTGCACTCACTGCACCATAGGCCAAACCCCTTCCGACACCGCGAAGTGCCCGACCGCCAATGCCGCCCATTTGGCTCCCGACGCCCTCAAGAATTGCAGCTCCTGCTATGGCACCTGCAACGGCACCAATCTTCTTGAGGCCACCAAAACGGCTCTTTTTGGGTTTCTTATACCAGACAAGTCTGACATCGGTCAGTTCAAGGATTCCATCCTCACCATCAAATTTGACGTCATCCTCTCGAACCATCTTCCGTTCGTAACTCATTGTAGTGAGTCCGGAACCAGAATACTGTACGGAAAGGAAACTAGGTCTTTCAGACATGGTTAGCACCGCTAAAACAACGTGTATCGTATCCTCTTAACCTTATTGCAGGTCCATGAGGAATTCACCTCTCAATGTATATCGAGATCATGCATGAACACAACCAAGAGCTCGAGCTTTTCCAGCTGGACCATCAGAAATATAATAAATATTAACTTTCTGAAATGGTAGGTCCGAGTAGTTTTGAGTTGAAAGAATAGAGTTTTTACTGGGACCTTCCAACACTACGCCTGTCTTCAAAGCTAATGGAGGTTCATCCAAATTGGAAATCAAGAAGATCACAGTCCTCGGCGCTGGTCAGATGGGAAACGGCATCGCACATGTCTGTGCCCAAGCTGGCTACGAGGTCAAGATGAGAGACATTGAACAGAGGTTTCTTGACAGGGGTTTTGAGACCATCAAGAAGAATCTGGGCAGAGCGGTCAAGAAGGGAAAGATGTCACAGGAAGAAGCTGACACAATAGTGGGGCGCATCACGGGGGTCCTCGATCTCAAGGATGCCGTTAAGGATGCAGACCTTGTCATCGAGGCAATCCCGGAAGTTGTGAAGCTCAAACTTGACACTTGGAAGGAAGTTGACGAGGCTGCGCCCGACCATGCGATTCTTGCATCGAATACGTCGAGCATCAGTATAACACAGATGGCGGCTGTGAC
Source organism: Candidatus Thorarchaeota archaeon (assembly GCA_029855925.1). Classification (GTDB taxonomy): domain Archaea; phylum Asgardarchaeota; class Thorarchaeia; order Thorarchaeales; family Thorarchaeaceae; genus B65-G9. Next base: position 4,298 of record JAGSHP010000109.1, read on the forward strand.
AAAGAGACCTGAACAGTTCATAGGCATGCACTTCTTCAATCCTGTTCCGGTAATGGGGCTCGTTGAGATCATCAAAGGTGCTGCTACTGCAGACTCAACAGTGGATGTGATCAAGACTGTCTCAGAGAAGGTCGGAAAGAAGACAGTGATTGTCAATGAAGCACCAGGTTTCGCAGTCAACAGAGTTCTTATCCCTGCGATCAACGAGGCAATACTGGCCATCCAGGAAGGCGTGGCGACTGTGGAGGACATGGACCTTGCAATCAAGCTGGGTCTGAACTGGCCGATGGGGCCACTGACGCTTGCGGACTTTGTTGGTCTGGATACGTTGCTCTACATTGCAGACTATTTCGTTGATGAGTTCAAGGACAGCAAGTATAGAGCGCCCGCTCTACTGAGAAAGATGGTGAGAGCTGGGTGGCTTGGCAGAAAGACCGGGAAGGGTTTCTACGACTACTCCGGCGAAAAGCCAGTTCCCCTTCGATTCTAGTAGTCTTGGGAGACCTCTAGAAGGAGGTCTCCGGTCACTTATTTTTTATATCACCGAGTAAAGTTTCATCAGTAAGAGATTTAGCATGTTGTCACAGTAGTAGAATGGAACTGGTCTGTGGCGGTAATCGTGATCTTTGAAGAGAGTCATTATCTGGGATACGATGGCTTGAAGATGTACATGGCAACGTGGTTGCCCGATGACGAAAAGCCTCGTGCGTTGTTGATAGCAATTCATGGTCTTGGATCACACGGCTTGGGATATCGTGTCATCGGAGAGTATATGGCCGAGCGGGGAATCGCGGTCTTTGCACCTGACATGAGAGGATTTGGTCACTATTCGGGTCTCAAGGGTCACGTGATGAACTTCGATGAGTACGTAGAGGACATTCAGAATCTTGTCATGCAGGTCAAGGACAGATTCCTCAACAAGCTGACCTTTCTCTATGGACACTCACTGGGAGGACAACACATCATTCGCTATGCAGCAGCCTATCCAAATGATGTTGATGGACTGATGATTGCCTGCCCAGCAGTCAGTGAGAAGCTCCCCATATCCACGCTCAAGAAGATTGGTGCGTGGTTCCTCTCGCTGCTAAATGTCAAGAAATATTTCGCCACTGGTAACGACCTGACCCTCTCTAGTAGAGATCCAGAGGTTGTGCGTGAACATGAAGAGGACCCCCTGTTTTGGAACTACGTGACGCCGCGATTTGGCATGTGTGGTTTCAGAGCAGTAAAGGAGGCCTTCAATGATGCCCCGTTGATCAAATTGCCTGCACTGGTTCAGCAGGCAGGAAACGACGGACTGGTCGACCCTGAGAAGACGAAAGAGTTCTTTGACAACTTGGGATCGACTGACAAGGAATGGATCTTGTACGAGGGACTGTATCACGAGATATTCAGAGAGCCAGAGAAAGATCGAGTGCTAGCCGACATGTACAACTGGCTCGACAAGCGACTCGTTTCTTAATAGAGCTCACGAATCCTCTCGTGCTCCCGCTTATGTCCAAATATCAGATGCGGCGGAATGAGCAGGGCAGGAAGGCATGTCAAGATGATGATAGCCCAGTCGCCTGCGTTCAGCGGCACTGTCTGGAAGAGCGGTTGCATGAATGGGACATAGATTGTGGCAAGGGTCAACAGTATCGAAACGCCCACGGCAATGAGAAGAGCCTTCGAGTTTCGAATGTGAGTCTCCCATACCCAGCGGTACTCATCACGACAGTTCCATACAAAGATGAGTTCGAATGTGACCACCGAGGCAAAGACGGTGGTTCGAGAGTGAGTCAGAACACTGGCCCATGGTTCTGTCGCCCAGTCAACAGGAGGCCCTGTCACACCGGGGATCCAGCCGCCATAGTATGTGATGTCGGTCAGGAATATGAAACTCGAAGCAAGAAATGCCAGAAATCCAGCCACCAACACGAACGACGCCATCCCTCGGTTCATCATCTTCGAGCCGGGCTTTCTGGGACCTCTTTCCATCACTCCAGGCTCTGGTGGATCAACTCCAAGAGCAAGTGCCGGGAATCCATCAGTCGCCAAGTTCAGCCAAAGTATCTGGATTGGAGTAATGGGCAGTGGTAGCCCGAGCATGATTATGGTGAAGATGAGAAAGATCTCGTCAAAGTTGGCGGCAAGCAGGAATCTAACGAACTTTCTGATATTGGCGTATATTTCACGACCTTTTTCGATGGCTGTCACAATGGTTGCAAAGTTGTCATCGGTGAGAATGACGTCGGATGCTTCCTTTGTGACATCTGCACCCCGAACACCCATCGACACCCCAACATCCGCAGCATTGACCGCGGGAGCATCGTTGACACCATCCCCTGTCATCGCAACGACTTCATTAGCCTTCTTGAGGGCGTCAACAATCCTCAGCTTGTGCTCGGGGGCAACACGTGCGTAGACATTGCATTTCTGAACTGCCTCGAAGAATTCCGCGTCAGTCATCTTGTCGAGAGCAGCTCCGGAATAGACCAAGTCACTTTCTTCCAAGAGTCCCACTTGGGCGGCTATGGCTCGAGCAGTGAGCTCGTGATCCCCAGTGATCATGATTGGGCGGATTCCTGCATCCTTACAGAGGCTAATGGCCTCTTCGACTTCCTCACGCGGCGGGTCCATCATGCCCATGAGACCAACAAATATCATCTCTCTCTCGACATGTTCCGGTTCCCATTCCTCACGGACCTCTTCAAGGAGGCGGTAGGCAAAGGCCAGCACTCGTAGAGCGCTGCCTGCGAATTCCTCGTTCACCTTCAGAATACGATGTCGATCCTCGTCGGTGATTGGTCGAATCCTACCATCTTCAAAAATCTCCGAGCACAAAGGCAAGAGAACCTCAGGAGCCCCCTTCATGAATGCATTGAGAACGCCCATTTCATCTTTGCAAATCGAAGTCATCCGTTTACGTGCAGAATCGAAAGAGATCTCAGAGACTTCCTTGTAACGCGAGAGCGTTTCGCTATGAATGAAACCTGCCTTCTCAGCCGCGACCAAGAGGGCGCCCTCAGTGGGGTCACCCACGACATCCCAGTCAGCCGTACCACTAGTGTCGGGCTGGAGAATTGAGTTCGTACATAACTGACTGATCTCGAACAGCCGGGCTGCATGAGGGTCCAACTGAATGTCGTATTCCACTCCGTCCTTAATGAACGACCCCTCACGATTGTAGCCCACCCCTGTGACTTCTATGACATGTCCATTGACGTATAGACGCTTAACAGTCATTTCATTCTTGGTGATTGTGCCGGTTTTGTCAGAGCATATTACCGTGACAGCTCCGAGAGTCTCGACAGAGGGGAGTCGCCTGACAATCGCATTGCGTTGCACCATCTGCTTCATGCCAATAGCCAATGTGATAGTGACGACCGCCGGGAGTCCTTCAGGAATAGCAGAAACCGCAAGAGCAATTGCGGCCAGGAGCTCGTCGAGAATACTATCCGAAACATCGCGGAGAACTTCAGCGCCAAAGACGATGGCGCATAACGCTATGACAACAACACCCAATTTGTAGCCGAGATCGCCGAGGTCCTTCTGTAGTGGTGTGTCCTCCTTCTCGCTCTCTTGAATCATTCCGGCAATCTTACCATAATTGGTGCTCATGCCAGTGCTGACCACAACTGCCTGACCCTTTCCGGACACAATGGTTGTTCCCTGAAAGACCATATTTCGTATGTCACCAATCACTGGAGAGTTGAGCGAGATGGTATCCTCGATTTTTCGTACGGTCACTGACTCACCAGTTAGGAGGGACTCATCAGCGGAGAGTCCTACTGCATAAATGACGCGTGCATCTGCAGGAACCTTATTTCCCGCCTCAATAGAGATGATGTCACCAGGCACAACATACCGCGAGTCTATTTCCTTCCAGAGACCGCCCCTGCGAACGCGTGCTCGTGGAGCAGCCATTGACTTCAGCGCCTCAAGAGCCTGTTCTGAACGGTACTCTTGTACAAAGCCAAAGATCGCATTGAATATCACAATGGCAGAGATGACTAGGGCATCAATGAGACCACCCTCCTCATGGGATCCGGGCAAGAATGATGTGATGACCGATATCACGATGGCAACTAATAGGATGATGACCATTGGATCGGTGAATTCTTCCAAGAACATCCGCAACGGGCTCTTCTTACCCGTTTCTACTATCTCATTGAAACCATAGATCTCCAGACGCGCCTGCGCCTCTTCATCTGTCAGGCCTTCAGGGGTTGTTCCAAGTTTATTGAGAACTGACTCGACATCGTTGCTGTACCATTCCATTTCACTCATTTTGTGGGCTCCGACGATGCATGACCTGCAACCTGCACAAGTCGCACGGCGATTTTGCCGCATCAAACCGAATTATACCTTTCGGCATGCTCAAGAGTTCATTGAATCGATAAACAGTTTAGAAAAGATTGTGGAAGCCGGAGGAACTCATTATTATCATGCCACGTCAGTTTCATTACACTTAAGTTAGCGTCGCAGAGAACAGAATTAGTAAATTATAAAATTTGCTTGCGGTGGTTGATGATGCCTGAGAAGAAAAAGTATAGCTTCAAGTGTCAGGAACAGAACTGTTCGGATAGAGTATGTTGTAAGAGGCCACATGTGAACGTGACATTCGGCGATCTTGCAAGGTGGATGACACAGGGATACATCGAGACCATACTTCCAGGACTAACCATCAAGGTCCCAGCATCCGAGGGAGACTCTTTTGCAATAGAAACACTTCGGAAACCGCTCAAGAGTGCAGAGGGTAAGGATGAAGAACAGGCGGACGCATGCATATTCTTCCATGAGGAATCGAACGCATGCACCATTAGGTTTAGTCGTCCAATCTCCTGCAGAACATTTCCACTCGAGTACACGGGGTCCAAGTTCGTTGTGACCGACCAGCGATGTTCGGGAATTGGAAGGGGCGAGGTCACAAAGGAGGCGCTCAAGGAGGCACGGGATCTTGCGGAGCAGGAGTTCCGTGAACGTACAGAGACGCTTGCTGCTCTTCCATCAGTCTATGGTATCCTCATGGGATACATGCTGCGACAGTCTGCTGAAACAATGAAGAATCTCTCAGAAGAGGATCGGAAGAAGCTTGAGGAGATTATGTCGAAGCAGCCTCAGGAGTCCACAGAAAGAGGATCGGAAGAATCACCCGGAGATGACGAATAGGTCCTTTGGGGCGTATGTGATCACTTCACAGCCGTCTTGAGTAATAGCGACAAGATCTTCCATGCGAATGCCGAACTTGCCCTCTAGGTAGATTCCAGGTTCCACGCTGTGCGTCATTCCAAGCTCCAGCTCCATTGAGTTCCCGCGTACTATGAAGGGGGGCTCGTGCACCTCTAGACCGATGCCATGGCCTAGACGATGAGTAAAGTATTCGCCATAGTTCTCCTCTTCAATGACTCGGCGAGCAAAGCCATCTGCCGCTCCGCATGTCACACCTGGGGCAAGCTTGGCAATGGCGGTCTCTTGAGCCCTCAGGACAATTGAGTAGACTGACGATTGCTCATCAGAGGGAGGCCCAACAACTGCAACACGAGTCATGTCGGTGTTGTAACCATCAACGCTACAGCCGCAGTCCAAGAGCACGATGTCACCGCGTTTGAGCTTGCGCGAACTAGGCTCTGCATGAGGGAGGGCACTGTTCTCACCGAACTGAACAGCAGCGAATGTAGGCACCCCACCAAGGTGAATGATCTCCTCATGGATGATTCGTTGAAGGTCTAGTTCGGTCACGCCCACATGCGCCTCCTGAAATGCCTTCATGACCGCTGCATCTATGATATGACCGGCTCTGCGCATCAGTTCGAGCTCCTCCTCGCTCTTGTGGAGCCGCATTGTTCTGAACAGCGGAGCTAGATTAGTTGTCTTGGTGATGTTTGGCATCGCATTGCGTAGCGCCCAAAAGATACCAATGGGCAGGGTCTCATCCAGTGCGACCCGATTAGCCTGCAACTCTCCAAGATGATTTTTTAGAACCACGTAAGGGTCTTCGTCCTCAGCCCAGGGAACGAAGTCCCCTATCCATGTCATGCGAGATAGATTCGAAACCTCAAATGAGGGCGCAACAATGAAAGGCGACCCGTCCTGCGTGATAACAAGTGCAATGAGCCGCTCTCGCATCTCTCTGTGAATTCCAGTAATGTATTCAAAATTGGGGGAGGGCGTCACAATAGCAAAAGATGTCTCGGTCTGGGAGAGCAGGTCTTTGACCCGTTCAACTCGTTTCTTGTAGACTGCAGAGTTTAGCATCTTAGCAACAACTCACTACGCGCCCAATTTCCGACAATGTCATAGATAACAACTTCGGTCAGGTCATGTTACCGACAAGCTCACAATTATAATGGGGGATATGACCTCCGATGACACCAGCTGAGGCGAGAAAGACTTGTCAGATACTGAGGGAGAACAGAAGAATGGCAGACTTCCTTCCCGTGTGTACCTTGTAGGTTCGCTCACTCAGTTTGCACAGGGACTCTATGCTCCGTTTCTCTCGGCGTATCTTATTGACATGGGTGCGAACTATGCGGAGCTCAGTGCCTTTCGAAGTACAGGTAACTTCGCGCCGACAGTGCTGCAGCCCCTCTGGGGTGCCGGGTCTGACAAGATAGGCAGGACGAAACCCTTTGTCATATTTGGTATTCTGACGGGACTGTTCACTGTATTCCTCTTTCTCTGGGCCGAGACACCCATGGACATGATAATTCTGTACGCAATCCAGTCGGTTCTTCTGAGCATTCAAATTCCGACATGGCTCTCTCTAATCGGGGGGATGATGGATGAGAAGTATAGAGGCGAAGAACTTGGCAAGTTGTCTGTTGCCACAAACATCGCGTCACTCTCTGCAACGCTCCTGTCAGGGTTCATCGCAGGGGTTCCCGCCATCTTGCCATTCCTACGCTCGTCCCTTGGAGACCTTGGTCTGATCATATTCCCCTCAGTTGAAGCTTGGAAAGAGATTTATTATATTCCATTTTATATTACTGCGTTCGTGGGTATCATTGCGTCGCTGCTGGCGTCAACAATCAAGGAGCCCCCCAGAAATAATGGGGATCAGCACGAGGTTCCACCGTTCTACAAATTGCTCTCTCAACCGGGCGACTTCCGAAAGCTGTGTGGTGTGGCGACGTTCTTTTCATTTGCGATGTCAATGGCTTGGCCATACTTCACAGTTGTCCAGCGTGTCTGGCTCAATAACACGCTCTTCGAGATCGGGCTCGCCTCGGCAATCATGGCCGTCACTACCGTCATCTTTACCGGACCCATGGGAAGACTCAGTGATCGCGTCGGTCGCAAGCCACTCATCCTGTTGGGACGCGGAACATTATTCATAGTCCCAATCATCTATGCATTCGCCACGACAACCGTGATGATCTACATAGCCAATGCCATTGCAGGATTCTCAATCGCCGGGGCCTTCAATGCGCTGGTCGCGTATATCTATGACATCGCGCCCGAGGAGGAGAGGGGATCCTACATCTCGGTCTATAGTACGTTCACAGGCATCATCTTTCTCGGAGGGAGCCTACTATCGGGATTCCTCGGACAGATGATGGTTCCAATTGTTGGTGACCATGGTGCAGTGTTTGCCATGCTGCTGTTGAGTGGAATATTGAGGTTCTTTGCAGCCTTCATGTTCATCTTCCTTCACGAGCCAAGACAGTATGCCTCTACGATGAGAGCAGAGATTCTTGCAAAACTGGGCAGAAGAATCAGAGATGACACTGTGTGATTCGCGTCTTCAGTCATACTTAAGTCAAACATTGACAGAGGTCATTCTACTGGAGTTGAAGACTGCCGTGAAGAAGAGCGTGGCGTTCGAGGACAGCTGGAAGATAGAGATTCGTAGAGGTCTCTTACAGTATGCAGTCCTTGCCATCGTTCGACAATATGAGGAGGGAATTCACGGTTACGGAATAGCTCGCGAACTTGATAGACGAACCGATGGACTACTGGAAGTGAAGGAGGGTACACTGTATCCAATACTGCACAGACTGCGAAATGAACGACTACTCAACGTTCGAGTAGAAAAGTCAGATGCAGGACCAAAGAGAAAGGTGTACGTCCTCACCGGAGAGGGGGATCGAGTATACCGCGAGCTGACAGTCACTCTGACAAGCGTGTTTGAGAAACTGGAGGAACTAATGAAATGATCAATCCTGATGTAGACAAAGCAGTAGACGAGTTTCTAGAAAAGGTCGGCAAGCATCTACCCGAGGGTTTTGAGACCGAGGACCTGCTACAGGAATTAAGGGACCATATCAGAGAGGGGCTCCTCGACAAGATGCGAGCTCACCCGGACAGAGACCAGATGGAACTATTGGAGGAAGTGCTTCAAGACGTGGGAACACCCGAGATGATAGCCGAAGAGTATAGTCATTCTGGAGTTCAGGAGGAGAAGACTGAGAGCACCAGCAAGATGAGATTCTTCGGAATACGATTGATAGCCTTCATCATTGTCGGGGTTCCAGCCGCTTGGTATGTCTCTAACGTTGTCCAATCTATTGACTTCCTATCGGCATTGGTCATTCTACTCGTGTTTGCAGTCCTCGAGAGTGTCTTGAGGCTATGGCAGACCGAAGAGGACGCGTGACATGCGACAGACTAGGACAAGGAGGAGATACTTGATATGAAGATCAACACGCACTACTTCGAGAGCGCATCCACAAAACTCGCCGAACAGGTCTTGGACATTGTTGATGCATTTCTGGCAGACCACCCCGATATCGAACACGTGGTTGTTGCAACAACAGAGGGGGATACCGGCGCTCTTGCAGCGGAGAGGTTCAAGGACAAACACGTCGTGGTTGTGACTCATCAGACAGGTTTTGCAGCCCCGAACTTCAACGAGCTGAAAGAGGAGAACCGAGCCAGAATAGAGAGAGCAGGAGCAGAGATTCTCACAGCCACGCATGCCTTTGCTGGTGTGGCAAGGAGCTTTCGGAAGATGCTCGGTACATGGACGCCAACTGAGCTCATGTCAGTCGCTCTGAGAACATTTGGCCAGGGAACAAAGGTCTGTGCGGAGATTGCAATGATGGCGGCTGACGCGGGCCTGATCCCGGTGGATAAAGATGTCATCACTGTTGGTGGAACGGGGAGAGGGGCTGATACAGCCTGGCTTGTTGCACCAGTGTACACAAGTGAATTTCCAAGGCTCAGAATGCGAGCGTGCCTCTGCAAACCGCTCGACTTCTAGCCGAATACCTCTTTGAATTTTGATAGGTATTCACGCTGTCGCTTCGTCAGCTTCTTTGGTACCTCAATGTGTACTCTCACAAGCTGGTCGCCAGTCCGTCCATCATCGGTGTGCACACC
>JAGSHP010000250.1 GCA_029855925.1 Candidatus Thorarchaeota archaeon
GATCAAGGGAAATTCCAATCTGAAGACCCCATGTCAAGACGAGCGCAAGCGAAACAATAGTTGTCGTCAGTTGCATGGAGCGATTCTCAACTCGAATGGGGGTCTGGTTGACTGGAGAGTTACTATCACGCGTATCCGTGAACATGATCCACACAGCAACTTGAGGTTGGAATAAAGGTTTCCGTGATTGATTTACGACTGCGGGCCGTACGACTCTGAAGACGAACATCCGTGTGCACTTCTTGGCCGCTCAAGTCATGTACTGTTGCATTGGTCGCACCAAACCATTTATTTATCGACATTGTTCGATATGTCGATTGAGTGACCACTATGAGCGACTCGCGTAGACCTGGCTTCGTCATGTGTGTTTGTACAGGGAAGTGTCCTGGTTTTGAGAAGATGGACATTTGGGACTTCATAAATCAGGTCCGAATGGAACTTCCTGTAGAATATGGCATCATTCATCCTCAACTCTGTGAGGAGGACGGAGACAGATACCTGGAACAGACATTACGACAAGGAACTCCAATCGTCGTTGGCGGTTGCGCTCCACGAATGCAGAGGAAGATGTTTCGCGACGCGTTCGAAAAGAAAGGACTGGATGTGGAGAAAGACCTGATCCCTATTGACGTTCGTGACATGACAACTGAAGAAGCGGTCAGTAAGGTCATTGAGGCAATGAAGGAGAACGGAGTGTATGACGACTGAGAGCAAACCTGAGAAGACATTCATGGGCGTGGATCGACTAAAGATACCGTGGTGGCCGCGCATTGACTATGACAAGTGCAATGGATGCGATGGAGAATATGATTGTTTGAAATTCTGCCCGCACAGAGTGTACAAGCCATTGGACGACCCAAAGAGAATCGAGGTTGAAAATCCATACAACTGTGTCGTCTTTTGCAAGGCTTGTCAGAAGATGTGTCCTCAGGATGCCATTTCATTTCCTGAGAAGTCAGAGATATTGAAGCTGATTAAGGCAGAACGTGGGACGAGGTGATCATGGCTTGCCAAAGGTGTACTTACTCCCCTGTGCGGGTTACGACCGTCCGGGTGGTGCAATCACTCGCATGGTTGCTGAGAAACTGGCGTCCAGCAACAAGGAGATGATCATTGGGAGCGCCGCTTCGCTCTCCACAGAACGCCCTGGCGAGGTTCGAGACCTTCTCTCCTCCAAGACGGTGATTCTAGACGGTTGTAGCCTTCACTGTGCGACAAAGCTGGCCGAATCAAAGGGTGCGAAGTCCGTCAAATCGATCGAGGTGACGGAACACATAGCATCTTCCGATTCTGAGGAACAGAAGGTCGATGCAATCTGTCTTCTGGTCGAAGAAGCTATCAGGGAGATGGCCGTCGACTCAAAGGAGCCTACGAGACCTCGTGCAGAGATCTCTGATTCGGGCGAACTCACAGCGCAGATAGACAAGTTCAAACTAAGAGTCAGAGAGGGCTACTACTATAGTGACAATGACTTTTGGGCTAAAGTGGAAGGGGATAAGATTCGAGTGGGTGCCAGTGATTTGCTCCAGCAGATGACCTCTGACATCTACTATGTGGAAATAGACGCGATTGGAAAGACCGTTGAACTCGGCGACGAAGCCGGTAGAATCGAATCGACAAAGACTGCTATAGAGATCATAAGTCCGGTCTCGGGAGTCATTGTTGAACACAACGAACGACTCGTGGATAGTCCGGAATTGGTCAACGAGTCGCCCTACGATGAGGGGTGGCTCTACATGATGGAACCGTTAGACCTGAGCGAGCTAGATCTTCTGAAGACCGCTGGAGAGTATCTTGAGCACGCATCAGAGAGAGCACATGAAGAGCTTGGCAAGAAAGCAACTGAATGAACAAGAGGTTGATAGCATTGACTGACAGAAGAAAGCTGATCGTGCCATGCAGTGGCATTGGAAAGACAGTTGGCGAGGTCACCCGTGAAGCGACACGCATCCTGATAGAAGAGTTGCGCCCGGGGGTATTTGATACCGTATGCCTCGCTCGCATCATGATGGACGAGGAGGAAGACACCAGAGAGCTCATCCGAACCTCGAATGTGATCACGATTGATGGTTGCCCGGAGAGATGTGCGACAACCAGCGTTAAGTTTGCTGGAGGGACTCCGGTCCTCGAAGTGCTTACAGTGAAGGTTCTTGCGAAGAACAGAACTCACAGACCCAAGTCCATTCTCGATATTGGTGAGGGTGGCAGGCAACTCGCAAGAGATGTTGCAGAAGTGGTCATTGAGAATGGAGGTGCCTGATTGTCGTTCATTCCAAAGGTGGGGCTGATCGCCTGTTCCGGGGAAGAGTGCACTGGCGGGAATGTCTCGCGCATGGCAGCCCTCAAAGTGCTTCACAAGCTGAAGCCACATGATACGATAACGATCTGTCTTCCGCTCTTTCTGGCCGGAGACAGTGGGGAGAGAGGGTTTGCAGAGGTGTTCCCCACAATCACAATCGATGGGTGCGGCAAGCTCTGCGCTGCAAGGAGCACAGCCAAGTACAGCAGCGAACCCGCGGTAAAGATCAATGTTGAGGACTACATGGGACCAAGGTGCCGCGGAAAGGAGGAACAATGGAGAGTGAATGATGGCTCAGCGATTGTTGACAAGATAGCGGAGGATGTTGCCAAACACGTTGAAGAACTGCGTGATGCATTGAGGGACAACTAGATTGACTTTCATACAAACGATTGAATTGCGTCGAGCGAGAAAGACTATGTCACAACAAACAGTTTTTATATCGATATTATGGGATAATTCGATTAACCGGTAAAGAGATGAACAAATATGAGCGCAAGTGTAAAGGTAAAGGTGTTCCTGCCAGTCGGAGTATGTAGCTGTAGTTATGTTGGATTTCTTGGTAGAATCTACGCTGCGATCAAGAAATACTCTGACGTGGTAGAGTACTATGAGGACACCATTCTGAGCGAGACTGCCAGAGAGTTGGGTATTCGAACACAGGGAGTGCAGATTGGCTCCAAGGTGTTCAAAGGAAATGTCACGACTGAGGAAGTCGAAGAGGCAATTAGAGCTGAACTCCAAAAAGTAGTTGCCTAGTGAAGTGAGAGAGTCGGCCTTGAACGGAGATCTTGCCGAGACAGACTCAGAAGAACTCATTGAAGAGCAACCTGCCGGCAGTCCAGAAGACAAGACAATAGAGCACCGGGTCGAGGCACTTGGTGAAGAGCCTGACATGTTCTGTGTTCGTACTGTGTTGCCTATTCTTGGCGGTGACTCGATTGAGGTGATATCAGTCTGGCGTCTATCTCCAGAAGGGAACTGTGTCACTCATCATCGAACGTATCTTGAGATGCACCAGCAGCAGCTTGAGTTAGGTCATTCGTTCACGCCGCACCTGCATCTCGACATTCTCAGGAGCCATCTCGCAGAGATAAGGCAAATCGAGGTAGGCGAGTGCGAACCGGACACCGAGGATATTATAGATCGGGAAACAGTGTTCCTTGCACAAGGGTCAGAGTTTGCCCAGGTGTTTCTCGATAGGCTCTCAGCGGTTCTCTGGGCGGGGTCTCCGAAGAGAGTGAAAGAGGTATCAGTCGAGGCTGCGCGATGTGCATTGAAGACTGACAAGGAAACAGTACTTGCCAATGCGCTTTTCGCCAAGGAACGTGAATACGATTACCTCAGGATTCTGCAACAGGTCCATCAGATTGCAGACGACACTCTTGCGTTCCTCGAAGAGAACGGACTGACAGACTCGGACTCGTCACTCAATGGCGACTCCTGATCTCAGCAGATGACATGGAGAGAGCCCAGTAAGCCTCCAGCAACATCAGTTAAATCTAAATGGTGCTGGTCGGACAGGTAAGTCAGTCTGAGCTGTGTTTGTCATGCAAAGAGGATGATTACAAGTGCCAGAGTTTGATCTGAATATATTCTGCAGTGTTTGCGGGAACAAGAACAAGTACAGGTTCAACGTCCCCCCAGCACCGGTGATGAGCCAAGAGGAAGTTGCCTGTGAGAACTGCGGGGACAAGACCCACATCCTGCTCACTTCATGCCCGAGC
>JAGSHP010000052.1 GCA_029855925.1 Candidatus Thorarchaeota archaeon
GTGTATGCTCTCGTAGTGCCTGGGCAACGTCACACTCTCTACTGTTCTCACTCTTGGACCAGATTGCAAGCCTCACTATTCCTCCACCTCGAAGAAGGTAGTCTATATGCCAGTGCATCTTTTTACTCTCTGAGAAGTGGCGTTTCAATCTGTTCTCGATGCTTGTGGAGCCTGCCCCCATTGCAGAGCCAACATAGGCCCATTGGCCTTTGTCGAAGGAAACACTCCCCCTCGCCCCCACCTCGACTGCTAAGTTCGTTGGCACATCAATCAGTAGAACGTAGACCCCTCTCATACATCAGGCCTCTGGTCTGTGGTGGACGGTGCATCTCGCCTCGCGTGCTTGCGACATATGACAGGACTTTGAAGCTCCCTATTAGTCATGTGGACTGGAGTCTGTTTGAAGTGCTGGCTTCACGAGCCTCTTGATCTGTTCTAATGCCTGACCAGTCGTGAGGACTCCTGCCTCGAGCTCGCGAAGAACCCTGAATATTGATGGCCCCAACATGTTCCACCGAGGGCTCAGAGTTTCTGCGAGTAACCTGCAACCATATCGACCAGTGAGGGGTGTGACACTTGCTTGTTGGCAAATCCTGCTAGTTCTGAACTTCGACATGGCAAGTGCTGCTGGGAGGTGGACTACGAGCAGGTCTCTATCCAAGACGGCGGATTGTCTTCCGGTAGGTAGAAGCTCGCCTGTTATGATCACGTCATGTTCACTCTCGTTGATGTGTCGATAGAGGGACCTGTACATGCTATCATGACACGATCCACATGGGTGAAGGTCTCCCCTCTTTGCCTGTTCTGCAATGGTCCGATGGTCTGGTAATGGCTCAACGAACTCGTGGACGAGCCCCATCTCCTTCCCCAGATGATGAATTATCTCTAGGTCTCTCCTGTTGAGAAACTCCTCCCCAAGACGCACTGTCATTAGGACTGGTGACTGCCCCATCCCTCGAAGTATCAGGGAGGCTGCACAACTATCAGCACCTCCTGAGAATGCGACGGTCATATCGCAGGGGGGTGTTTGCGTCCTCTTTGGCTCTCTCTCGGGGTACTCCATCTCCTCCTCGACTCGACTACGAAGCGCAACGAGCACTCTTCTCTGATTCTCACTGACACTTGCTTCAAGTTCATCGAACCTGCGCAGAGTCAGTCTTAGTCTTTGTCGTCGGACTTCCAGTTCGTCAAGACCGTAGAATGTTGTGTGCTTTCCCACACGCTTGGTAAATTCTGCTGCAACGCGACCGCCCGGACCCAGACACATACTCTTCTCGGCTCGGTCGGGAAGTATCACATGTAGAGAGTTGTCCGAATGAGTGAAGACCGCCTCGACGACGGGCATCACTCCGCGCTCATACCCAAGACTTGTCCTGATATCTCTCAGGATCACCGTGACCTCATCAGCGTTCATCAACTACAGATTGTACAGGTCCCTGATTAAGGCTCCCTCTCAGATAGTATGATAAGTAAGTGATGAGTGAGTCATGTGCAACAATGCCAGCTACACAGATTGCTCAAGGGCTCTACGTCGTCAAGGGGAAGTTTGTTGACGATTTCGGATTCATCAAGTCCTACCTGTTCATTCATAATGATGAGATAGCAGTCATTGACCCAGGAACGGCGGGACATCCTGGTGAGGAGCTACTGAACTCGATTGAGCAGTTGGGCTACAGCCCGCGGCAGAATGTAGTGGCTATTGTGCTCACACACGGTCATCCGGATCATGCTGGTGGCGTGGCCCGTCTGAAGAAGGCGACCGGTGCGCCAGTCATGATTCATGAGGGTGATGCTCCTATCCTTGAGGAACCTGGTCGATTCATCAAGGAACGCCTCTTACTTGATGCAGCTGGCCGTCTTGCAATGAAGGTAGACCGAACGCCACTGCGCGTGAACTATCGGGGAATTAAGCCTGACCGTCTTCTCAAGCATGGTGACGACCTGCGCATTGGGGGAACAAGTTTTCGCGTCATCAGCACACGAGGGCACTCCGCTGGTCATTGCGTATTCTACTCTCCTCGATTACATGCGCTGTTCTCGGGAGATGAGGTCAACAACTATCCAAACGATGCACGCAAGTTCTTTGTTGATCTCAGTGGGAGTCTAAGTGCCCGCTCAGTCGCCCTGAAGTCACTATCAAAACTGACCATCGAATATCTGCTCCCCGCTCACGACACATTTCATCTCTTTGAAGACATAGGACTGCAATTTACAGGCGCTCTTGCGGGGATTGAAGAATTCCAGGATGCGGTCTTGCAGGTCATCAATGCACGAGAAGAGGCAGACGTTCAGCAGATTGCATTTGACATCATTCAGGGGCGCGGAGTGTTGATACCGACTGGTCATCATGCACTTCTTCCGACCACGATCTCAGTGGCTCTTCGGAATCTGACCGAGGCGGGGCTCCTTCGTGAGCATGAAGGCGTGTGGACGGCGGTCTGATTTCTCTGGTCATGGAACGAATCATGATTTACAGAACTCGGAAAAAGTTAGTTTTAAGTCAAAATTACGCATACGTTTATTCCTCCTTTGAATAGAACATGCATTGCAGGTATGGAGGAA
Organism: Candidatus Thorarchaeota archaeon; assembly: GCA_029855925.1. Lineage (GTDB taxonomy): Archaea > Asgardarchaeota > Thorarchaeia > Thorarchaeales > Thorarchaeaceae > B65-G9. Next base: position 2,563 of record JAGSHP010000052.1, read on the forward strand.
TCGTTGGTGGTGCGAGATAAGATTACCATTGCCATGGTTGGCTTGGCTATTGTTTTGGCTATTGTTGTAACCAGCTTGTCAGTTGGTCTACCTGTCACTGGGACGCCTCCTGGCATCTCGGTCAATAACAGTCCGTATGCTGATTTTGTTGGTTCAGACTCACGAATTCAGAATTTGACTCCATTTGTTACAAGCGTCCATCCTCTTGTCGTAAATTGTTCTAATAGAACTCAGTCGATCTCGGAGGAGGATGCAGTAAAGTCTGCTATGAGATTCGTGAGATTCAATTATCCTTGGATTGGAAATGTCACTGAAGTCGATGGTCTGGGATTACTCGAAAGGGTCTTTGCTTGGAGAATGTATCTTTTCTATCATTCACTTGGTTTAGAGCTTTGGGTTTCGGCCTCTGATGGTAAAGTAGTTCATATGAGCATACTTTCATCCTCACTTCATCACCCCGATGCCTATAATGGTACACAGCAGTTCATCGACCCTCTAACAGCAACCACGACAATCAAATCCTTTCTCGTGGCAAATGACATCAAGATTCCTGAAGATGCTCGCTATCTTGGATTCGTAAACACTAGCCCCTATCCGCCATCTCAATTCTTCACTGGTCCTTATGTTCTTGCA
>JAGSHP010000457.1 GCA_029855925.1 Candidatus Thorarchaeota archaeon
CTCCTCTGCTGCAGTTAGCATTCGCCTGACATCTGTTGGAGGTCCGTAACGCCATCTGAATGAAATATACTCCACAGCCTCTTCGATGGTGATTGGTGACCCTCTCTTCTGGAATAGATGTGCAAGAATGAGGAGCATGTGTCTACCATTCATACACTCTTCGAGACTGCCTCTCGTTTAAGACTTGTTCCTCTGAGTGGGACGGTCTCACTCTCACTTGTTTCAAGTTTCAATTCCTCCTGTGTTCCTCCCGACACCTCCTTTGAGAGGCCGATTAGGACACTCTCAGTACTAGTCTTTTTACGCGAGTTGTCGTAGTCCCTTAGATATGCCAAGGAATGGCCTCACGATTCGTGGACTATCGATCCCCCAACTCACTGAACTTCTCGTGAGTGCATGCCCCATCCTGACAGACGAGACCAGGATCGGTGAGACCATACTTGGTGGTTGGTCGAACATAAATCTTGAAGCATACCTTGGTTCGATGAAAATGGTGATCAAGTTACCTGCCGTCAAGACCGTACATTCTCGTTCCCACTACGATAGGATTGCCAAGAATCATAGTGCACTTGCAGACATTGGTCTTGCGCCACGTGTACTTGCGACAGGCTTCTTGGACGACTTGTCACTGCCTTTCATGATTCTCGAGTACGTCGATGGAACCGTATATTCTTCGCCAGCCGAGATAAGCTCTCATGAGATGAATGAACTGAGGCATGCTCTTGAGAGGATGAACGCAATCAACTCTCCTGCATTGCCATATTATCCCGACGCGGTCTCGTTTCTTGATCACATACTGCAGCCGCTCAGAAATCTGACCATGCACTCCTCCGACTCAGTTAGGATCAACACTATTCTCTCGCATGTGCTTGAGATTGCAGAATCTCTCAGGGATGCGTGTGATGGAGTTCCGTGGTCCCGCAGAGTAATGCACGGTGACCTCTCTGAGTCAAATATTCTGTTTACCATTCGAGGCCCATTCTTCTTGGACTTGGAGTCCATCAGCATTGGTGAACCGCTCTTTGACCTCGCGTATCTCTCAGTGCAGCATGCAGATGTCATAGTACCGCGTATGGCAGTCATTCATGAGATGATTGATTCGAACACAATCAAGATACTCCAGAGCATGGCGTTAGTCGCGGTCATTGGCTGGAGTCTTGTCTGGTCAAGTCACATGGATCAGGGGCTCGTGGAGTCTGCGGTCGCAACCGAAGCGAGGTACCGTTCCATCATTCGATACACTGATTCTAAGTACCAGTTGCTAGAGGAGTGGTCTCAGTCCATCAGTTAGCATCGCACCGTGACTTTGCTCTTTGTCATGAATCCCACTGAGTTGTCTAAGTGGCTCAAGACCACTCATTATGAGAAGAAGCTCTCTGGCGGAGTCTTCCAAATCTCCTCATCCTCAGACGCTATCACATACTGATATCCCTGCTCGGTCAAGAAGAGCTGGCGCTTGGCAGCAAAGTCCATGTCTCGTGTGTCCTTGGTGATGATTGAGTAGAACCTTGCAAAGCTCCCATCGGTCTTTGGTCGAAGAATTCTACCAAGTCTCTGTGCCTCCTCCTGCCGAGAGCCAAAGGTCCCCGAAACCTGTATTGCAACATTGGCGTCAGGCAGATCAAGAGCGAAGTTGGCGACCTTTGAGACCACGAGCACCTTAACCTCTCCGCGTCGAAATGCATCATAGAGAATCTGACGGTCCGCATTGCTGGTCTTGCCTGTTATTAGAGGTGCATTGAGTTCATCAGCAATGATCTTCAACTGGTCAAGATACATCCCTATTATCAGGATGTTGTCGTCCTTGTGATGCTCCACTATCTTCTTGAGCACCTCAATCTTGTCAGGGTTCTCTGCCGCAATTCTGTACTTCTTTCTGTCATCGGCGAGTGCATACTTTCTCCGAATGCTGTCAGGGAGGTCTATTCGAATCTCATAGCAAATTGCCGTGGCGATCCATCCCTGCTCCTCCAGCTGCTTCCAAGGAACATCGTATCGCTTCGGACCGATGAGACTGAAGACCTCTTCCTCTTTACCATCCTCTCGGACAAGAGTGGCAGTCAAGCCAAGTCGTCGCGTAGCCTGTATCTGTGCAGTCACTCTGAATACGGGTGCGGGGAGGAGATGAACCTCATCATAGATGATGAGTCCCCAGTTCCGTTCCTCGAAGATCTTGAAGTGCTCGAACTTGTCATCTCGCGACTTTCGCCACGTGAGAATCTGGTAGGTCGCTGCAGTGACCGGCAGAATGTCCTTTGAGTCACCCGAGTACTCTCCTATCTGGTCCCGAGTCAATGTGGTCTTGTCGAGAAGCTCCGTCATCCATTGTCTGACGGCCACAACGTTGGGGCACAATATGAGCGTGGATGTCTGAAGTTTGTGCATGACCCCTATGCCAACAATGGTCTTCCCTGCACCACACGGTAGCACAATGACACCCGAGCCTCCCCGTTCACCAC
>JAGSHP010000220.1 GCA_029855925.1 Candidatus Thorarchaeota archaeon
CATCGACTCTATTCGAGGGATATTCGGCTGCAGATCGATAAGGCACTTGTCTGCAAAGGACCGCAAGGAGTTTCCAAGAAGGGCAATGGACTCTATGATCGTGGTGATGATCAACGGCTTTGCCACATTGAGGTCTAGGTTGCTTCCAAAGCCCTCGGCAAGCGACACAGTGGCATCATTGCCCATCACTCGAAGGCAGACCTGTATCATTGATTCTGCCTGTGTCGGATTTATCTTTCCAGGCATAATGGATGAGCCGGGCTCGTTTGCAGGAAGAGTCAACTCGCCGAGACCCGCACGCGGTCCGGATGCCATCCATCGTACATCATTTGCCATTTTCAGGCAGGCTAGGGCAAGCACACGCAGGGCCCCGCTCAGTCTGACAAAGATGTTGTGGGATGCAATGGACTCGGCCTTTACGCTGCTCGTTCTAATTGGCAAGTGAGTCATCTTGTCAAGGTGAGCAACGACCCGTGCTGCAAAACCGGAAGGTACATTGATTCCTGTCCCTACGGCTGTACCTCCGATGGGTACATGCGCCAGATCATCACGAATGATTTGGATATCACTGAACGCTGCAACAATGTGGCGCCGATAGACCTCGAATTCCAGAGATAGAGGAATGGGAACTGCATCCATCAGGTGCGTTCGACCCACCTTGATGATACCATTGAACTCGTTAATCTTCTTCTCTAGGACGTTGAGCAAATGCTCGATTGCTGGAAATAGATAATCCACCAGCTGCTCAAGTACACACACATGCATCGCGGTTGGTATCACATCGTTTGATGATTGGCTCATGTTCACGTGGTCGTTCGGATGGACCGGGCTCTTGGTGCCGAGAGGCTGCCCAAGAATCTCATTTGCCCGGTTTGCCACAACCTCATTCATGTTCATATTAGTCTGAGTTCCTGATCCGGTCTGGTAAATGTCGACTGGAAACTCTGAGAGATACTTCCGCTCATTGAGAATGTCGTCAAGAGCCTGCACGATAGCGTTGCCGCGCTCTGGATCTAAATCGCCTGACTCCATGTTGGCAAGGGCACATGCCTTCTTCACTTTGGCAAGCGCGTGGAGAAATGCCACGGGCATGATGCGACCACTGATCTGAAAGTTGTCGATGGCTCGTTGAGTGGTGGCACCCCAGTATGCTGCAGAAGGAACCTCAACCTCGCCCAAGGAGTCGGTCTCCTTTCTTGTCTTCCTCATAGTGACCACCACCTGCCCACGCTCTCATCTAGAGCATCTGTTCGTCAAGTAGTTCCTGTAGACGTGTCATGTCTGTCTTGTGGTCCTTTAGTGGCACATCGGGAAGCGACAGCCCGTCCATCAAGAGGGGCGACTCTGCGCGATAGAACACTCCAATTGGAATCTTCCCATCGAACTCGAATGCCTTCTGAAGGGCAAGACTCCTGTCTGTGGGATCATGACCTACCTCTTCAAGGGAGTAGGTGCGTTCATTGTAGTAGCGCCAAGTCAGCTTCCTGTTCCAGGTCACACAGGGTTGAAGGATGTCAACTACTGCAAATCCGCTGTGAGTAATTGCTGCCTTCATGAGCTTGACCAGCATCTTCTGATCGCCGGAATAACCACGCGCAACAAAGGTGGCTCCCGCAACAATCGCATGAGCAACGCCATTCACAGGTTCCATCGGTGACCCTGGTGGAGGCGGCGACGTCTTCGACACATAGCCACGCGGGGCGGCTGGAGAGAACTGTCCCTTGGTCAGAGCGTTGACGCCATTGTTGTGTATGAACACGGCAAGGTCGACATTTCTACGCGCCGCATGGATGAAGTGGCCCAGACCTTCGCCGAGGCAGTCCCCGTCACCAGTGTGAACTATCACGTGCAGATCCTTGTTAGCCATGTGCACGCCCGTTGCCACCGGGATTGGTCGTCCATGAAGCGTATGAAAAGAGTTCAGGTTGATATAGTGTGGAATCTTCCCGGAACACCCTATACCAGACACCAGAACGTAGTCTTGCTGTGGAAACTCCAGTTCTGAGATAGCCTTCTTCAGCGCGGCGAGAAGGCCGTAGTTCCCGCAGCCGGTACACCAAGTGATCTTTTGCGGACCCTCTAAGTCTTCAATAGTAACCATTACAGACCAACCTCCCTTAGCTGTGTGATGACCCATCTGGGCGTCAAGGGTCTCCCATCATACTTGTTGATATAGCCGTCAAACTTCAGACCAGTCTCCATAGCCACAAGGCTGGCAAACTGTGATGTTGCATTGTGCTCAATCGAAACAACTCGTTTGGAGGACGTGAAGACTTCTTTCAGCAACTCCGTGCGAAGAGGATAGATGTCGGTAAAGTGGAGATGCCCAATCGACTCGCCCTCGTTCTGCAGGATCTCCACCGCCTCACGAACAGCACCCCACGTGGACCCCCAGGTGACGACCATCGTCTTCGATTTCTTGCGCCCGAAGAGTTCCGGCGGTCTCAGTGCGTCCTTGATTGCAGGTATCTTGCGCAGAAACTTTTGCACCATTGCATTCCGTATTTCTGGGTCCTCAGTGATGTGACCATCCTCAAGATGTGCATTACCTGATGACACAACAAAACGTCCTTCGTCACCAGGGAACGCCCGAGGCGATATCCCATCGTACGTCAACCGATACCGCATGTACGGGTCATCTTCCTCAGTGGCAAGCTTGCCACGGTCAATCTCGACATTGGTGACATCTATCCGGGGAATATTCATGACCGAGTCTGCAAGGTACTGGTCGCCAAGAATTATGACAGGGACCTGAAATCTCTCAGCGAGGTTGAACGCGCGAACAGCGACATCAAATGCCTCGGGGGGACTGCGAGGTGCCAGAATGATTCGGGGAAACTCGCCCTGGCTTGCGAAGGCAGAGAAGAGCAGGTCGGATTGTTCTGTTC
>JAGSHP010000387.1 GCA_029855925.1 Candidatus Thorarchaeota archaeon
CTTTTATGTTGCCTCTTGCTGGATAGCTGCAGCCGTCTCTCGTGAAGATGTGGTAATGTCCTGATGGGACAGTGGAAGCCAGCACCAATGCGAAGGGGGAATCATCAATACAGTTTTGAAGAATCTACTATACAGGACATGGTATGAACACTGGCAGAGATATCAACCCTCATCCGCAACCGCCATACCCACATGTCGTATTGTACGGGCGACTAAGACTTGCGGGGCTGAGCGATGATGTGGCCTACAGAGTCACCGATGAGGTCATGCGGTCAGTCTCAGAGGACAGCAACAAGAGCAGAGAGGGGGATATCTTTGAGAGAGCATTGAACCGTGTGGGACACATCAATTCCACCTGCTACGAGAATATGACGGTGATTGCCCAGTACGAAAGGAGGAGAAGAGAGAGTCCGGAGACGCCACCGCTGATCGTTGCACTTGAGGGGGCCTCAGCCACGGGAAAGAGCATGCTCGCTCTCACACTTGCGACCGACATCGTCGCGACAAGACTGCTGAGTACCGACACCATTCGCCAAGTCCTCCGTGCCACTCATTCGAGAGAAGAGGTGCCTGAACTGTTCTGCCACACGTATCAGGCCCACAAATACAAGCAGGTTGGTCCTGACACGCTGCCGCCGGTTGTACGTGGATTCCTTGCCCAGTACGCAATCATAGAGCCTCATCTCAAGGGTGCTGTCAAGAACATCTCAGCGGAGGGGGCTACTGGGCTTGTAGAGGGGGTACATATTGTTCCAGGGGATTTCCACGACATCACAGGAGTAGTTGAGGTACTGGTCGAACCTAGTCGTGAGACTCACAAGAGCATGTTCATGGACAAGAGTCATGAGTCGGGGCTGACCACTATCACCGTTGATCAGAAGACTCGCATGAAGGAGTTCGAAGCGGCCAGAGCCATCCAAGAGTATATGCTTGATATGGCGAGGGAGAGCGAGACTGGCATTGTCAGACTTGAAACCTACGCCCAAGCAATCGCGGACATTCGGACAATCATCATCAGTCACATGAAGAGGCTCGTTCAATGAGCCGTTACGCACATCGTGCGCCTTAATACCACGCTTCCTGCGTCCCCACCACGATACAAATGGTCCTGCGCATCAATGAGCAGCTCTGCAAGCCGGACGCATGCGAGCTGGAATGCTTCACTGCATGTACAAGGGTCCATGGTGATAACCCACCGCTCCAAATCAGAGAAGACGAGACCATACCCACCATCGAGGACTCGCGCTGTACTTCTTGTCTCGCCTGCCTGCACGCATGCCCCGTCGGAGCAATAACAATAGCCGGACCAGGAGAGCAGACAAAACGCTCATCACAATCACAGAACTCGCACCACGATCATGGCAGAGCACACGAGGAGGAGTCTGCCACAATCAAGCCGTACGAGGTCTCAGACACACTCGCACAATTCCCTGAGAGTAAGACAATCTTTGCACGCGCAGTATACGACACGGACTTTGAGCACTATCAGCATGACGAGTACTATGGCAGCGAGTCCATGATTGCCAAGCACATTCCAGAGTATGAGCGATTTGGTCATGAGATAGGAGCCGCAGCATGGGAGCTCCATGACCTACTTCGAGACCGCCATGGAAGCATTGCACGCGCACGAAACGATTTGAAAAACAGAAGACATCCTGTATTGGGGCCCGATGAACTCACAGGAATGGTGAAGCGCGCAGCAAGATTCTTCGGGGCATCACTGGTCGGAATCACCAAGCTCGATAGGCGGTGGCTCTACTCTGCAGACCGAAGAGATCAACCGTACGACGTACCAGAGGAGATCGACCATGCGATAGTAATGGTCATCGAGATGGACTATGATGCTATTGCCACATCGCCGGGATTCACAGCATCAGCAGAGGTTGCGCGGTGCTATTCTATGATGACTTTTCTTGAGACCCAGCTATCAGCGTTCATTCGCCGACTGGGCTACAGCGCAATCCCATGTGGCAACGATGTGGGCCTCAGTGTCCCAATGGCAATTGATGCAGGACTTGGACAGTTCGGACGCCACGGTCTCCTGATCACAAAGGAATACGGACCCAGAGTTCGGATTGCCAAGGTCCTAACAGACATGCCTCTGACTCCCGACACACCAGACCTGAAGTTTGCAAGGTCGGTGACAAGGTTCTGTGAGGTCTGCGAGAAGTGCGCCTACACCTGCCCATCCCAGAGCATCGCTTACGGAAAGGAACGAACCTGGGCGGGAAAGACCAAATCAAACAACCCCGGTGCGAAGAAGTGGTACATCAATCCGGAGAGCTGTTACAACTTCTGGATGATGAACGGAGCGGACTGCTCCAACTGTCTGAGATCCTGTCCGTATAATAAGCAGAACAACTTCTTTCACAGGTTCATCATATGGCTGACCATGAATGTCCCCTGGCTCGACAGACTCATTGTGAAGATGGACGACATCGCCGGCTTCGGAAAGCAGCGAGGGTCCAGTGCTTTCTGGAGGAAGTTCCAAGGATAGGACGATCATCATCGCCCAGACATGGTTGACGATGATGATGACGACTCACGATTATCCGAGAAGTGCTTGAGCTGCGAGGTTCGCATAGTCCAAGACCATACCCGGTAGCACGAAGAGGAAGAGAATTCCTATCACACCGATAGCCGCGGACAAGAGGGCCAGCCGAGAGATCTTGATTCGGCTCCCATCAGATGGCTCAATCATGTAGCAGTACTTGAGCACCCGAAGATAGTAGCCGAGCGATATCACGGAATTGAGCAGGCCTAACAGTGCAAGCCACCACATCCCCACTTCAACTGCACTTGCAAAGAGGATCAGCTTCGACCAGAAACCAGCAGTCAGTGGCATCCCTGAGAGCGAGAGCATCAGGACAGCCAATAGAGCAGACGCAAGAGGAGATCTCTTGCTCAGTCCGGCGAGGTCGTCATAGGTGACTCTCTTCTTCAGACGTAGCGCGAGTGCCCACACGAGAATGAAGGCCGAAGTCTTCATGAGAGCGTGAACAAAGGCATGAAACATTGCAGCTGCAGCACCAAGCTCCGTTCCTGCCGCAAGACCGATGAACAGATAGCCCATCATGGCAATGCTCGAGTAGGCAAGCATGCGCATGATGTCTTCCTGTCTGAGAGCAAGTATGTTGCCGATGAACATGGTGAAGATTGCAACAACGACCAGAAGGGGCATCCACTGGAGCCGTGCCACAATGAAGCCTGCAAACAGGATTCGAGTGATCGCCCCAACACCAGCCTTCTTGGTCCCACCAGCAAGATATGCCGTCACAGTCCCATCTGCACTTCCGTAGGTGTCAGGCACCCACATCCAGCCGGGGAACACACCTATCTTGAATCCAAAAGCAATTACAAAGAGAATCATTGCCAGCAAGAGTGTTGTCGTGGCTGACACATCGATGCTTGGGCTTGTCCAGTAGCCCTGGATGAGCACAGCCATATCCGCGATGTTCGAGGTCCCCGTCACACCAATCACCAGGGCAATACCGATGCTGTCTCTTATACACAT
>JAGSHP010000209.1 GCA_029855925.1 Candidatus Thorarchaeota archaeon
AATATGTCAGTGAGCCAGTCGTCAGCAGAAGCATTCGTCCGGTGGACCCACAGGACGTTGCCAAGCTTGGAGAGGTCGTATCGAAGTGGATCATGGCTGACCCAACCGCCCGTTTTGTGCATGACAAGGAGTCGGGCGAATATCGTCTTGACGGAATTGACCCGCTTCAGATTGAGATTCTGACGAAGCGTATCGATGAGCAGGTCAAGATCAAGGTATCTGAGCCAATCATAGTCTATCGCGAGAAGATGTCCCAGCGTGGCGACGAGTTTCACACAAAGTCTCCTAATGGTCACAACCGAATCAAGATGTATCTTGAGCCACTGGATGAGAAGACGGTGGAACTCATTCGCAAGAGAAAGATTACTGCTGAACAGAATGCCCGTGAACGCGCACAAATTCTCCGTGATGAGGCTGGCTGGGATGCAAAGGAAGCCAGAAAGATTCTCGACATCTATGAGAACTCAATGCTTGTCGATGCAATGACAGGTGTGCAGCGATTTGACAGAATCTTCTCCTATGTGCAGACAACATTTCGGGAATTCATCGATGCTGGTCCATTGGCACACGAGCCTGTAATGGGAATCAAGGCAGTCATCACAGATGCGACCGTTCACACCGACCCCGCACATACAGGTTACAACGAGGTCGCTACAATGACTAGTGCTGGACTCAACATGGGCTTCCTTACTGGTCGTCCTGCCCTCTATGAACCAGTCCTCAATGTTGACATCAAGACTCCTGCCGACACCCAGGGTGCCGTCATCAGAGTCCTCACAGCTCACCGCGGTCAGATACTCACTATCGAGACCGAGGGCGATACTGTGACGGTCAAGGGCACTCTGCCAACCGCTGAGACAATCGGTATCGCGGACGAGTTCAGAAGTGCAACAGCTGGTCGCAGCTTCTTCGGTTATCAGTTCCGTGGATTTGAGCCTCTACCCTCCTCCCTTCAGGAGGAGAAGATCCTCGAGATCCGCAAGAGGAAGGGCATGCCGGAAGAGATGCCGAACTTGGGTTCATGGCAGCGGTGGATCTACAAACGAAACTAAATGGGCTACAGAGTGGCGCAATGCGTCACTCCCTTCCCCCTCTTTTACTGCGTCTGTCAAAGTCTTTTTCACTCGGTAATGACTCCGTGTGCACGGTGAAGAGATGCCGCTTGATACCGTGAATCTTCTCAAGCAACTGGTTGAGATTGACACCGTGAGCAATCGTGCTGAGAACAGACGACCGACTAAGGAGTGTCCCTCCTACATAACGTCCATCCTCGAGACACTTGGCTTTGACGTCACAATACTGGAGTCCGAGGGCGTATACACAGCCTTTGCAAAGCATGGCTCCGGCAAATTCAAGATCCTATTCCTTGCACACTTTGATGTGGTGCCCCCTGGTGACGGTTGGAGATCGGACCCGTTCGTGTTGAAGGTCGACGGCGACCGTGCCTATGGTCGCGGCACTTGTGATGACAAGGGTAACGTCGTCGCTCTACTTCATCTTGCAGAGAAGGTCGCAGAGGAGCGCCCTGACTGCACCGTCATGATTGCGGCGACTGGTGATGAGGAAGTGGGTGGTATTCATGGGGCTGCAAACCTACGCAGACAGCTTGAAGCCTGGGACTTACTCCCTGATTATGTCGTTGTTGCTGATGGCATCCACCAACAGGTCATTCATCGACGACGCAATGCTCTCCCCGCATACGTACGTGCAAGAAAGCAGATTGAGCAAATCCATGGAACTGTAGAGACTATGCGTTTTGAAACCGACATCTTTGGGTCCGAGTCGCGTCATTCCGCATATATCCGACTTGGTGTCGATCGTCACTGTATGCTTGCAGCCTCAAAGTATCTTGACCTCCACCCAGAAGATGTCGTGCAAGGCGTCCGTGGCGGTTTTGTAAAGTCGAACGTGATTCCTGACTGGGTCGAGCTCGACATCGTTCATCCAGACTCGCATGCACCTGAGGTGGAATATGATGCCACGCTCACTCATCTCATGCGTTCCCTGCTCGCCCTGACCCGTGTCCCCTTTCCCACCAAGCCGTCGGATAAGGGGACCACAATCTGTCCAAATCTATTGTCCGAGAAGAACGGTGTCTGGGGACTGTACTGTGACATTCGGGCAATGACAAACACTGGGTCCGCAATACGTGAGGCCTTTGAGACCGTGCTATCCGGATGGGACGCGCTAGAGTCTGTCGAAGTCAGCGATGGTGCCGGATACGTGGACTGTGATGTCAACTCCAATCTCGTCAGTTCTGCGAAGATTGCACTTGAAAAGGTTGGAATTCCCATTCGGCTCGTTGAGGGCTTTGGCGCATCGGACTCTCGCTACTTTGCCGAGCCGGGCATCGAGCTGTTCGATTTTGGACCAGAGGGCGACAACCTTCATGGACCAAATGAATGGGTCTCAATCAGTTCAGTTCAGAAGACCGCAGACTTCTTCTTCGAACTGATCAAGACTCTCCTCGGATAGTATCTCTATACTGGGGACATTCCCACCTTGATCTTCAGGTCATCTATGTCCCACTCTTTGACATACTTGAAGGCTTTCCACTTGGGCTTGGCCTTTGGGCCAACCAGGTCTAGAACTTGTGCCCTTGTCTCCGTGGCGAGGTAGTCCTTATGCATCTGTGCAAGTTGCAATGACTCTTCATCAGAGAACTGGACAGTGACCTCAATATCTTGGTCCACGTTCAGGTCCAGTTCCTTTCGCATAACCTGCACTCTGCGGGTGACATCGCGTACGAGACCCTCGGATTCGAGCTCCTTTGTTCGGGTCACATCTACAAAGACCTTGCCAATCCTGCTGTCCGCCGAACTAAGATGCTCGGGCAAGGACTCTTCAAACTCAAGGTCGCCTGGCAGTATCTCTATTGCCTCACCATCAACGACAACAGTTGTCTTTCCCTTCTCGAGCTCAGCCCGCAACTTGGAGGCATCAGCACTCTGTAGGACACTGACCAGCGCCTTCATCTTGCCCTTGACCCGCGGACCCAGCGCCTTGAAATTGGGCTTGATTGATAGGCTTGCGTATCTGTCCATCGCCCCGCTCTTGACAACCTCAAACTCGCGAGTATTCAGGTCGTTTAGCAGTATCTCCCTCAGGCTCTCAGCTCGACGAGCGACCTCGGGCGAGCTGGGCTCCAACATGACCTTCGCAACGGGATGACGCAGCTTGACGCCTCTCTTGTTGCGCGCGTTACTTGCGGCGCTTCTCAGCTCCTCAAGCACTTCAAAGGTCGCCTCCAGTTCTAGGTCAAGGAGCTTCTCGTCAACCTCTGGCATGTCGGTCATGTTTATCGACTCTGGAAGACCATCCCCATACTTCGATAGAAAGTCCAGATGTAACTTCTCGCACAGGAATGGCGTGAAGACGTTCAGGCTGCGAAGCAGACTCTGTAGTGTGTAGTACATTACGTCGTAGGCCATTATCTTTCGTGGATTCTCGCTCTCAAGCCAGACTCTCTTCTTTACGAGGGGGAGATAGATTCTGCTCAAGTCCTCGCTCATGAACTCGAGTAACGCTCTACTAGCATGATGATAGAGATGTTGTTCCATTTGCTCGTGGAATCTCTTGACCACGCTCTGCACTCGAGAGAGAAGCCATCTGTCTTCTATGTCCGCCTTTGCAAGGTTCTTCCGCATGCGCTTCTCATCGTACTTGAACTTGTCAAGATCCATGTATGTGTCCGCGAACAGGACCACGTTCCAGAGAATGTCTAGGTTACGCCGGGTGAGTTCTATCTCCTTTGGACTGTAGTTTGTCCTCGTCCATGGAGCGGATCTGCTGAGCATGTAGATTCTGAAGGGATCTGCGCCAAGGCCCTTGAACGCATCAGCAGCCCAGACTACATTACCCTTTGACTTGCTCATCTTTCCGCCGTCTTCATCCAGAACATGACCCTGACTGACGCATGCCTTGAACGGTGCTTTGTCATGCATGACGACCGAGGTATAGAGCAGACTGTAGAACCAGCCTCGTGACTGGTCAACAGCCTCCGTGATGAAGTCATAGGGGAAGAGTTCCTTGAACAGCTCTGGATTCCTCAGATAGTCCACGGATGCACTATGTGCCATCCCTGAGTCTAGCCAGCAGTCCAAGACGAAGGGCTCGCGTTTCATCTCTGCCCCACACTTCTCACACTTGATGACAACACGATCCACCCACGGTCTGTGCATCTCAAAGTCTTTCGGCATCTCTGTGGCACGCTCTCTCAGTTCCTCTCGCGAGCCTATGACTATCTCGTGACCACAGTCCGGACAGACCCAGACTGGCAGAGGTGATCCCCAGACCCGTGAGCGCGAGATGCACCAGTCATCAGCGTTAGCAAGCCAGTCCCCAAAACGACCAGTTCCTGCCCACTCCGGGGTCCACTCTATCTCTTCGTTCTTCTTGACAAGACGATCACGGACACCCTTCATCTTGAGGAACCACTGCGACTTGTCAGCTAGGTAGATGAGCGGCGTATCGCACCTCCAGCAATGGGGGTACTCGTGCACGATGGTGTCCTGATGGACCAACAGCCCCTTCTTCTCAAGCATCTTTGGTACCTCGGCATTGACATCGAAGACATACTTGCCCTCGAACATCGGGACCTCATCAGTGAAGAGACCTCTATTCGTCACTGGACACAATACTGGCACACCATACTCCTTGCCCACCTCAAAGTCTTCAGGACCGAAGCCGGGCGCTGTGTGGACGAGTCCCGTACCGTCTTCTATCGTGACATGTTTTCCGGTGACCACCGCATGCATATACTTCTCGTGATGTTCCTGATGCCATGGGACCTCATTCTTGAACGGATGCTCGTATTTCCATCCGAGCATCTTGGAACCCTTTAGTTTCTTGACCTTCTTGTAGTCAGTAATACCTGCCTTTGCCATCACGGTTTCGACAAGATCTTTCAGTATCCACCAGTACTCGTTGCCAACCTGCACTTTGACATAGGTATAGTCTGGATGGACCGAGACCATCTCGTTCGATAGGAGTGTGAATGGTGTAGTAGTCCAGATGACAAGATACTCGTTCTCCTTGTCGACCAACTTGAACTTGACATAGATGGAGGGATCCTCCTTGGTCTTGTATCCCTGCGAGACCTCGTGCGATGAGAGTGCAGTCACGCATCTGGGGCAAGTGGGTGTGACTCGATATCCTCTGCCAAGAAGCCCCTTCTTGCTGGCAAGTTTGAGAAAGTGCCAGACGTGTTCTATGTAGTCGTCTCTTCTCGTCTGGTACGCAGTGGGATAATCCAGCCAGAGTCCGAGCCTCACGGAGTCGTTGACCCATCTCTCAAGATAGAAGTCAACGAGTTCCTTGCACTTCTGCACAAAGAGGTCCATTCCCATGGTTGCCTCAATCTCACCCTTGTCAGCAATTCCTTCTTTGCGCTCGACCTCAAGTTCTACTGGGAGCCCCTGCATGTCCCATCCACCACGACGCCACACATTGTACCCCCTCATTGTCATGTACCTGAGCTGGGCATCTTTCATTGCGCGACCCCGTGCGTGACCAACATGCATGAAACCATTGGTGGTGGGTGGTCCCTCAAGGAAGTTCCAGCGAGGGCCATTCTCTCTCATCTTGACGGTCTTCTCGTAGATATCGTTCTTTTTCCAATAGTCAAGGACTGCTTCCTCAACAACCTGTGGTTCGTACCTCTTTGCCAGTGGACTCATTATAGACTCCTCTTACTTTCCAAATTAAATACACAATAATTAGTCAGCTCATTTGATTGAGCGTTCGGTGAGACGGTCCTCTGTAATAGTGTTCCGTTCTGCCTATTGGTCGGACTCGTGAATTTCGCAATCCATCCTGTCTCACCTTTGAGTGTGATTATTCGAGTTAATTACTCTCTTAAAAGCATTAGGCTAGGTCGATTTCGCCATACCATCCTGCTCGGTGAAGATTTAATTGTAGTCCAGTAATAGTTCAGAGGTAGGTGTAACGTCATGAGTTCGTTGGAAGAGAGACCCCTCGATAAGCTGTTTGACATAGTTCTTCAGGTCCTATGGCAGGATCTACTTGCTGTCTGGCGCATCATCCGTGCAAAGATGAACACCGAAGGTCCTGACTCAATCCGGACCGCCTTTGAGGGTGCCAAACAGCGTCTACTCGAATCAGTACTCGAAGACTTCATAGAAGTGCGATGGGGGATGAGCCTCTGTCCTCTGTGCAATGATGACAATATCGAGAAGAATGGGATCTCGTATGTCAATCCCTCGGGGGATGGGTTGGAATTCAATCAGTGTCTTAATTGTCGCATTGGTATTCTCTATCGTCTGGACGCTGCAAATGCCACAATGGACACATATACCGTTGGCCTTGGGCAACCCGCCCAGTTCAATGGAATGAGTTTCTACTGGAGTGCAGTAGTGCCAAAGGAACTGGAGCGCTTCTGGCCACTGTACGAAGTCATAAAGGACGGGCAATGGCTTGGCACACTCTCCATTGATAGTGAGATGCATGTGAAAATGCTCAAGTTTGAGGACATGAGAGACGGTCTCGAAAGGGGTGCAGTCGATCCCTGGACGGATGAAATCCCTGATGATGTTCGCCAGGCCGTGAACGAGTTCATAGAGGCAGCACGGCCGCAGATAGAGGTCGCACAAGTACTATGCAAAGCCTCTGGTGAATAGAATGCCTTTTGAAAAACTTGTCCGCGACAAGATTCCTGCTCTCATTCGAATGAATGGTGAAACACCCAGTGTCCGAGTCGCGTCCCCTGCGGAGATTGACTCTCTCCTGCGAGAGAAGCTCGTAGAGGAGGCAGAAGAATTTCGGGCCTCCGGTTCAGTCGAGGAGCTTGCTGATGTCCTAGAGGTCATTCATGCGATCTTGTCACGCCGTGGTATCGACTATGAAGAGATCGACACGATTCGAAGAGAGAAACGCAGGGACCGAGGTGGTTTTGAACAGCAGTACGTTCTCCTCATGGACAAGTAGCGACTCTTGGTCGTCCCGACCAGTCATCCAAGTCAATTAGTTCATACTCGGAAACATCGGACAAAGGTTATATGCGAATTTCGTTGGCTATCGACTGAATACCACTCTTCTCAGTGGTGGCACCAAATACGATTCCGGAGCGAAAAATAATGGAATATAAAGAAATTAAACTTGATCCCGTTCCGCCAGAACCTCTATCACATACCTATGGCGGAAAACCAATCTCTCGGTATCACGTTGAACTTCATACTCCTCATGAGCTACCCTATACAACACAGTCCATTTGTCCCGACTGTCTCATGATTGATGATGTTGTCCATGTGATTGATGCCGAAGTGTACGAAGAAGACGGGAAAGTCATGTATCGCAAGACGTGTGAGAAGCATGGCGAATTTGTTGATGTTTATTGGGGCGATGCCGACATGTGGCGCAGAGCCCAGACTTACTGGTACAAGACTGTAGGACTTGATAATCCCCGAACCGAGACTGTAAACGGTTGTCCAAATGACTGCGGTCAGTGTCCTGAACACAAGTCCCATACTGCACTTGCACTATTGGATGTCACAAACCGATGCAATCTGCGTTGCCCGATTTGCTTCGCCCACGCTGCAGAAACAGGTACTGTCTATGAACCGACACCTGAAGAAGTCATTGAGATGATGCGGAACCTTCGAAGCAATCTTCCAGTTCCTGCACCTGCTCTTCAATTTGCGGGCGGTGAGCCCACGGTGAGCAAGTATCTTCCTCAGTACATTCGCTGGGCCAAACAGATTGGCTTCAGGAACGTGCAGATTGCCAGTAATGCTATTCGGATTGCAAAGAGCCTTGACTATGCCCGTGAGCTCAAGGAGGCTGGTCTATCAACCGTCTATATGCAGTTTGATGGAGTGACCCCTGAGCCTTACATTGCAGCCAGAGGTTCCAACCTCTTTCCAATAAAGAAGCAGGCTATCGAGAATCTTCGTGAGGTAGGGCTTGACTCCATTGTGCTTGTTCCAACTGTTGTTCGTGGCCTTAATGATGACCAGCTTGGAAAGATCATCGAGTTTGCAATTGAGAATGCGGATGTCGTACGATCTGTCAACTTCCAGCCAGTGAGCATTACTGGCCGGATTGACTATTCAGCCCGGAAGGAGATGCGGATTACAATCCCCGACTGTATCCACCTGATAGAGGAACAGACCAACGGTGTGATTCCGTCTTCAGCATGGTATCCTGTACCTGCAATGATGCCCGTGGGGCGTGCACTTGGTCTCATGAAGGGAACACCTCAATTGGAACTCAGTTCGCACTTTGCTTGCGGAATGGCTACGTTCATCTGGCTCAATGAGGATGGAACCTACGAGCCCATCACGGAAATGATCGAGGTGGATAAGTTCCTTGAACTCATGATTGAGATTGCCAATCTCTATGCAGATGGCAAGAAGGCAGCCAGCGCCCGGTCCAAGGCCAAGCTCGCTGCTGGAGTTCGGCACATCAAGAAGAAAGGACTCATCAAGGATCTCCTGAATGCATTTCTGTCACGTGGTGACTACGACTCTCTTGCTAAGTTCATGAGACGTGTTATCATGATTGGCATGATGCACTTCCAAGATCCCTACAACCTTGATTTGGAACGTGTTCAGCACTGTGATATCAACTACTCAGTGCCTGACGGAAGGATCATTCCCTTCTGCACGATGAACACCATCCACCGATCCAAGGTGGAGAAGAAGTTCGCAATTCCCATTGACGAATGGCGTGCCCGCCACAAGCCTGCGCCTGTGGAAGAGGACAGCCTTACAAAGCCCTTTGTGGCAGAGTAGACATGAGTGATCCCCGTGAGAACGGGGACCATCTCCTCTCTCTTTTTTCTATTCATACTCGGTCGAAGATGCTGTCAATTATGACAATTTACCTTCCAATTAAGTGGAACAATTAGAGATGCGTTAGGCTTAAGTAGTAGGACTGATACTATTAGATAGATTAATGGCGGGTGCGTGGGCTAGTTTTTCGTTACATGCCCTCAATTACGAAACTCCCCCCTCCTACCACGATTACCCACGTTCCCGCCACCTTGTCACCATTTCATTCCAGTTTCGTCCTAAGTGACACTTTTAATTGGTACAAGTTTAGAGTTGATATCGAGCTGATTTGGAAATGAAGTACCGGAAAGAGATCAAGATCATCCAGGTTGATGCCTTCACTGACAGACCATTCGGTGGAAATCCGGCCGTTGTCGTCTTAGATGCCGATAATCTTCGTGAGAACGAGATTGAGCAGATCACCAATGAGATAATCACCGGGCAGGTCTTATTTATTTATAACTCCGAGCTGGCTGACTTTCGCTTTCAGTATATGACTCCTGCTGGAGAAATGGCATTCTCGGGGCATCTCACTGTGGCAGGCTTCACCGTACTTGCCAACGAGGGCCGTATCGACATCGTCAATGAAGTGAACATGTTCACAATTGAGACTTTGGCGGGCATACGTGAGGTCGAAGTTGTCAAGAACGAATCCACAGGTCTTCATGAGATTCAGGTCACTCATCAGAATCCTATCTTCATGGACACATACGATCCGAAGGACATCTCTGAGGCACTGGGTCTCAGCCTTGCCGACATTCTGACTCCCCACCCGGTTCAGACGGTCAGTACTGGTACTCCGCAGCTCATGGTGCCTGTCAGTACTCTTCGAGCACTGGAGAATATCCATCCCAATTGGGACCGGCTTGATGAGCTGCAGGCCTCCTCCGATTGGGTCTCCATTCAGATATTCACACGCGAAACACTAGAGCCCACCTCCGATGTTCATGTACGGCACTTTGCCCCATTTCTGGGAATTAATGAAGATCCTGTGACGGGCTCGGGGGCGGGGAGCATGGGTGCCTATCTCATCAAGTATGGACTATTTGACGTGACCATACCTGTCACAAGCATCGTTATAGAACAAGGTTATTTCATGGGTCGTCCTGGCAAAATATTTGTCGAGGTCGTTGGCGACTCTCATGGTATTACTCAGGTGAAAGTGAGTGGAACGGGTGTGCCTGTCATGTTTGGCACGATGGTTTTCTAGTTTGACAAGACTACTGTCCTTAGAACAACTACATGACGTCCGAAAGTCTAATAATCCCCCACCGAGTGGACTCCCTGTGCGTTTTATGTGAGGTCTTGGTGTGACACAATTTAAGACTCTGATGAAGAAAGAGATTGCGAAGGTAAATGAGGCTCTGGACGAGTATCTCCAGATGCAATTGGAGCGTGCACGAACTCTTAGCCCCGTGCACGAACTCTATTACAGCAATCTTCGCGATTATCTCACACGTGGTGGTAAACGTCTACGTCCTGTGATGGTGGTTTCTGCCTTCCAGTCGGTTCGTGAAGAGATTGACATACCCCTTCTCTACCGGGCCTCGTGTTCTGTGGAGATGCTCCATAACGGTTCACTGTTACATGATGACCTCATAGATCACGATGAGATACGTCGTGGTGGACCAACATTTCATGCACTCTATCGCGAGTGGTTCAAGAAACACGCCGTCGATGATGAGAAGAAGGCCGCTGATTTTGGAATGGCCATGGCTGTTCTGGGGGGCGACTCATTATTGAATTTGGGCGGCAGAATTCTCAGTGATTCCCAATTGCCTGCCGATCTTGGATTTCCATGTATCACCCTGTACCAACAGGCCTACCAAGAACTCGCCGATGGCGTTCTCCTTGAGATGAACATGATTAATGATCCCAATGCTGATGCCGAGACCTACCTAGAGATGGTTCGCCTGAAGACCGCTGTGCTTATGGAGAAGTCTCTGCTGATTGGTGCCACCCTTGCTCGTGCAACTGACTCCCAGAAGGAATCTCTCTCCAAGTTCGGCATTCGGGTTGGTCAGGCATTTCAGTTACAGGATGACATCCTCGGTTCGTTTGGTGATGAGGAGGTCACAGGAAAATCAACAGAGGGTGACATTCGTGAGGGGAAGAAGACCATGCTCGTAATTGAAGCGTATCGCCTTGCTGATGATCAGCAGAGAAATGTGCTTAGCTCGCTCCTCGGAAAATTCGACATGACGAAGGAAGAGGTGGACCGGGTCCGTGATGTATTCCGGGAGTCAGGTGCATTGGAATCCACACATAAGATGATGGACGCACTTCTGGCTGAAGGCCAAGAGGCACTACAGACTGCAGATCCTCCGCTCCGCTCAAAGTATCGCGACTTCTTGCACGACCTATCAGACTTCCTGATTTACAGGTCCTACTAGTGGTCTATTGCCCCAGTTTCTATCAGACGAAGGCTGACAAGCAGAAGATCCTCGCCCCTCGAGTCTAGAATCAGCTCCATAGTCTGTCTCAGTGATGGTGCTTCCCGTTTCAAGTATTCCATCAACTCCCTTCTTGACTTGGAGAGGGCTCTTCTCATCTCGGAAACATGCTGCTTTATCCTCTCTCTTACCCTTGGATCAATCTCCTGACCGGGAAAGAGCTTGCTCTCCATCGTGTGTAGAATATCACTGGCAATGACATGGGAGTCGCTCACGACAAATTCCTTTGCGGGCCTTCGGGCTGACTCTCGGTCCTCTTCACCTGCGATCTGAATAGGTCGAGGCCTTAGTGTGTCCTCAATGTCGTCCTCCACAACCAACTTCTTCCATGCCTTGGATCCCAAGAGTTCAAGTGGTGCAACGTAGCCCTTTGCATGCATGTCCTTGAGGTACTTCTCAAATCTCTCGCGAGAGAGTAACGACTGATGTGCTGACAAGAGGAGATACTTCTGATATAGCGTCTCTTCAAACTCGATAATGGCCCATCCAAAAGACCTCAGAATGTCTCGTTCAATCTCTTCGTCGCCCATTCCTAGGTCTATCGTTCCGACCATCTTTCTACACCTTCACTCTTCACATCTTTTATTATGATACGCTAATAATATCGAAAATTTGCTTATCAATCTTGGCGGAATT
>JAGSHP010000275.1 GCA_029855925.1 Candidatus Thorarchaeota archaeon
AACCGCATCTTTCCCATAACTTGATTTCGTCAAAGCTGACGCTTAAATACCTCAGAACATAGTGACGAAGATGACCTGCAATGAACGGCGAATCAGGAAAGAATAGTGATGAATCGGACAGTATCGCTGAAGAGATAGTCAGAGCCGCCCGTCCTGACGAGAGTGAGGCTGATGAGGATGGTCTCACGAAGCGCGAGCGTGAGATTGCCCAAAGGGTTCAAGAGGAGCGAAGGAAGAAGGGTCAGGCTGCGCTTTCACGCCTGCGTGAGAGAAAGATGGGTGTTCTCAACTATAAATGGCCCGCGGCCATTCTTGCGGGAGCCGGAGTCCTTGCAATCTGGTCAGAGTTTCTTGTGGTGATGATTCATCCTGAGGGTATTGGATTTGACACCTACCTTCAAGCATACCTCGAGCACGGTTCTATATTCTTCGTCTTTCCATTGATCTCAGGTGCGCTTCTGCTCATGTGTGCGTTTTGGGCGTATGAAGACCCAAGGGGAACCTATCTCTCGATCATACCTGCCATGATGATGGCCATGTCGGGTATGATGGTCTACTACCTCGTGTCCTTCGCTCTGGCTGCGGACCCGAATATCGAAGTTGGTCCCACGGGAGTTCCTATGACCATGCTTCTGACCTCTGTCCTTTGCATAGTTGCGATATTCATGCGTGAGAGAACATGATGGTCTAAGGCTCTAGGAACTCGTCAAGCCGTCCCTCATCCTCAAGCATCTTCATCCAGTCTATGCGCTGATGTTCCTCAGCCCCGTTGATTATTGAGAGAATGCGGTCTGCCACTTCCATGGCGCTCTTTCCGGTCGTGTCGACCTCGATGACCGACTGCTCACCAAAGGCATCGATGGCATCCATCTGGCACACGCCAATCACTTCAGCCTCCACGTTCTCCGCAATCTTTGCCTTGGAGTACTTTCGAAGCTCGAGTCGTTCCTTCAGTGACTCAGGGTGAGTTCGAAGTATGAAGACCATCTCAACTTCTCTGCTCGGAACAAGATCTACATAGTGGCCCTCAACAATTACTCTGCCCTTCTTTTTCTCAAGAACATCAATGATCGCCATGACAAGACAGTCTTCATCAATGACACCCGTATCTCTCCTGAGATCCATCTCACTGATGCATCCATGCTCTTTCGCAATCTCCCCCATCGAGATGATCTCAACTGACAGGAGGGACCCTAGAACCTTAGCAACCTCTGTCTTCCCTGTTCCAGGTGATCCACCAATTACTATCGCTGTCAGGTCTGCAACCACCTAATGTCTTTCAAGTCAACACTTCTAGTGAAGCTGAGTCGAGTCCGTCATCTCAAGGTTCTTTAGGATATCGATACAGGATAGACTTGAGGCGCGCCTCGATGTCAAACAACGCAAAGGCTCACAACAGCATTCAACAGTCCCTCTTCATCGACATAGTCGTGGCAGTTCTGTTCGTCGGGGCAATGGTCCTGTGGGCAATCAACAAGATATTCAGTCTTGTACTCATCGTGGTAGCTATGTATCTGTTAGTCACAACTCTCGCCAGCGTATTCTATTCTAGGAGCAGACTGTTCTCAGGCTCTTCTGTTGAAAGTGGCTCCCACGGTATCAGAGAGCTTCGCCAGGCCCTAGCTGACTATCATGCACAACAGCCGTCCAGCCTGCCCAAGACATTCATTCTCCCATCAATGGTATTCGATTCGGACACCGACTCTTTGAGCCATCCTCGTGATGGAGGGACTGTGGAGGTCCCGCTGCCTCCTTCCATTGTGGCTGAAGAAGAAGACATTAGTGACAGAGAACTTGCCGCAATAGGGATTCGTCATCTCAAGGACCTTGCTGACATCGACCCTGAAGAACTAGCATCGCGCCTTGACCTCGATGCCTCAGACGCAGAGGACATGGTGTTCCGTGCAAACCTCCTCTACTACGGGGCGAATATTACGAGTCTGATGGACCTTGCCATGATGACTCCGAAGGAGATCATTCTCAAGATCAAGAATGGTCCATGGCGGGATGTCTACTCGACAGAGATTGACCTGAGTTATCTTCGGGAGCTTGCGGAAGAGTGGATTGACGCTGCAAAGGTCATAATGACACGTTCACTGAACGACTTCTTTAGAGGACGGATGAACCAGTAGAACGGGGCAAAGGTCACCATCTTCTCAGCCCAGAAATACCACCTTGATCTCTTGCTCCACTTTCTCACATCAGTCAATGAAATCTCTGGCGGCTTTCCAACAATAAACGCTAAAAAGAGGATGGGCTTTCGATTGTTCATTCCTTAATTCAGAATGTGATGATAATTGAGTGACTGGAGCATTCGGCACTTTGACAAGGATGATCTGAAGGCCGTCATGAGCATCAATCAGACGTGTCTCCCAGAGAATTATCCAGAGTCGTTCTTCATGGGGCTGTATCACCATGCACCTCTTGCATTCTTGGTAGCTGAAAGCGATGATCAGATTGTTGGCTATATCATGTGCCGGATTGAGAGAGGCGTCTCGAGTTTCAGCCGTCTGCCAGTGAAGAAGGGTCACGTTGTGTCCATCGCCGTGCGTCCCGAGTACCGCAACAATGGTATCGGAACAGCCCTTGTGACTCGAGGGCTTGAGGCCATGAAACAATACGGTGCATCCGAGGCCTTTCTCGAAGTACGCAAGACGAACAAGGATGCAATCTCAGTATATGAACGGCTGGGATTTAGTGTCCGCCGCGTGTTGCGGGGTTATTATCGCGATGGCGAGGACGCATATCTTATGGTAAAGTCATTCTTGGTGGCTCGCGGAGAGAAGACCGATGACGCCTAGAAAGATCGACATTCCTCTAATCCCCGAGTGCTCTGCCTGCATTGTTCATAGTTTGCTGCAACTTGCTCCACTTCTTACTGATGACGTGCCTGAGCAAATTCGACTAATCACAGTCGCCATGTCGATGATCTCGGAGGGCTTTGAG
>JAGSHP010000445.1 GCA_029855925.1 Candidatus Thorarchaeota archaeon
GAGACTGCAATGGGGGAGGACCCGGTGGGGGTCGTTACGATGATGAACAAGATAGTCAAGCGAGTGGAGGAAACACTTCCGCCAATAGATCCCCTCACTATCACCTCCCCCAAGAAGATGATTGTTGAAATCATTGGGAATCTTGTTTACAACACGGTCTGCCTAATTCCTGAGAAGATAGGGGGCATCATCACAGCCACTAGAAGTGGATTCACTGCAAGATGGATATCCAAGTACAGGCCACCGGTGCACATTTTCGCCGTGACCGCCAATGTACGAGTAATGAGGCGTTCTCGGCTATTGTGGGGGGTTCATCCAGTCCATTATGAACAGGATATCGACAATGTTGATGACCTCGTCAAAGAGACTGTGAGGGTCGTCCACGACAGGGGACTCATCGATAGGGAGAAGGATGTAGTGTTCACATCGGGCACAAGACATATTCCTGGCAGAACGAACATCATGGCACTGTTTCATGTCCGGGACCTTGTGGAATAGAGTATGTCGCTCACGACACTGCAATGGCATGGTAGCACTCGTCGACAAATCGCTTTGCCAGACTCTTCCACGAGAACTTCTCCTCCGCCAATAGTCTGGCATTGCGACCCATTTGCCTGCGTAGAGCAGGGTCCTTGCACAGTCGAATGACAGCCTCGCATAATGCATCTGTGTCATTTGGTGGAACAAGTATTCCCGTATCCTCACGCAGTACCTCTCGAGTTCCCGCCAAGGCGGTTGCCACAACCGCATTCCCCGACGCCATGTACTCGAATAGTTTCAGTGGAGATGCAGCATGCGCAACTGGGTTATCAGGAAAGATACAGAGCGAGATGTCCGCAGCCGCAGTGAATTTCGGCATGTCCTCATGAGGATGGAGCCCTGCATGAACCAACATATGGCCAAGGTTTTTTCGCACCAATCGCTCAAAGAGGGTGACTATCGAGTCGCCTGACCCAACAAGCAGGAGACGGGAATCGGGGAACTCTTCATCAAGACGAATTGCAAGATCATACAGAGCAGACAGTCCAGCCCACTCCTCCAGATGTCCCGAGAAGAAGACGACACAGACGTTTTCAAGCTTGTATTTGTGTTTAATCTCGGATGAGTCTACTGATGGAGAGAAGAGGTCCGGATCGACTCCGTTGGGAATCACTGCGATCTTTTCAGCGGGGATTCCGTTGGAAACAAGTATTCCCTTCAGACATTCAGTGACCGTGACTATCCGGTCAGACCACTTGTAGAGGCGGGTCTCGAGCAACTGCAACAGGACTGGACCAAGACTGCTCATCGAGGAGCCAATGAGCTCTGCAGCATAGGCGGTCATCCAGTCGGGACAGCCCATCAAAGTCCTCCTGAAAGTCAGTTTTGCGGAAAGGAATGCAACGATACCACAGATAGGAGTTGCATGTGCTGCCACAACAAGGTCGCTATGATGGCGAATGATGGGTTTCAATGAATATATCGTGAACAGAAAGATTGTGAGTAGCAGGGCAATGGGGGGCCATCGTCGCCACATCGACTCCATATGCTTACTGACTAAAAGATACTCTGCAGTGATGTTTGGATGGACTTTTGGAGGCGGAGCGGACCAGTTCTTTTTGTAGGGCCAGTCGTCAGGTCGCCCACCTACAAGATATCGCAGGGGTTGGGTGGCAATGAAGTGCACACGTACACCTTGGTCAGCAACACGACGCGCAAGCTCGAAGATTGTCCGGTCAGATCCCAAGAACGGAGGAAAATGCTCCACAAAGACCGTAAGATTCTGTATTCGACCGGATGGTATCATTAGATAGTCGCCCCGATTAAATCTAGTTTCTTATTGATATAGATTGTGTGAGAGAGTATGATCAAGTCTGTGATGGTTCAGCTAATTCCTCTTCAGACTCATACCGTAGAATCACGTAAGCGATCAAGGACATAGCCACCAAGTTGGGAATGGTGAGAAAGTAGAATGGATTTATGGGGCCGGCATAAGTCGTGTACATCCGGTCAATGATGTACTCGGAGACCACACATTCACGGGGATAGATTGTGACAGTCAGGCTTTGAATAAGCCCACCCTCGGCAAGAGGATTCTCTGTTGAAAACGCATAGCGCCACAGCACCCTCGTGAGGTTGGTGAACAGTGTGGTACGAGGAATGATAGTTCCGTTGATGGTCGCGTTATTGGCATCCAGTCCGACGTATGAGAGCTCGAACTCGGCATGGGCTCCAAATGTGGGATCCCACGTGGAGGCGACACGGACGGCAAACTCCGACTCGTCATCAAAGTGAAAACTCACGTATTTTGTGTAAGATATGCTGACATTCTCAAGCATAGTAGTATTCGGAACCCGAGACGTGTTGAACCTGAAGTGCAATTCAGCACCATCTGATATGACACTGGTCGATACCATAGAGTGGTTGACCATGCTTGCAGAGGTGTTGACAAACGAGACCCAGTCCTCGGGAGATGAGAGATCGTCCTTCCATTGATATGGTTCGGCGTAACCTAAGGATTGAAAATTGTCGTGCGTATAACTGGGATAGAGGAGGAGAAGACACAGTACAATTGTGAGCGCGGGAGTTCTGTTCTTGTTCAGTAGGAAGAGTGGAACAGACCAGAGGAGGTACCAGCCATAGAACACATTACGAGAGAGCGTGAGCAATAGCAGAATTGTGGCGGACACCAGAAACATCAATGAGAGAAGGTCAATCGATTCTGTTGAGGCATGTCTCCAGTGCTTGACTGCAATTACAATGACCATCAGGCCAATTGAGAGAGTAGTCATTCCACGGACCACACCAACATCGAAGGGGTATCGCCAGAAGACATAACGTGACTGTGGAAATAGAGGATACAGTCCAACGAGCAGACCAAGGAGGACCAGTGTGATCCCAAGTAGGAATACTGTCCAATAGTAGGGAGAAGCACGCTCCGTCTCTCTTCTATCTGATGAGTATCTGACCACAGTGACAATTCCAATCACGAAACAAATCAGGATGAGGACTGTCACAGGGGTGATGCTTGCGAGCAGTGTGTTCGCTAATGAGAGCAGAGTCACGGGACCACTAGCACTGGTGGATTCCCCACCGGGCACGGAGGGGCTCGAGCTAGGTTCCATGACCGAGAGGAGGATGAGAGGAACATACGCAAGCACGCCTGCAACTACGGTTCCAACTATGAATCTCAGTCTATCGTGCCAGCTTCGCAGATAGAAGAGCATCAGTGGGAAGAGGAATAGAGGATATATCTTAGTGGCTGCCCCAAGACCCAATGAAACACCAGACAAGGTGGGTCGTTCACTGAGCATGAGCCATATTGCAAGCAGCAGAAAGAGATTCGCAAGCGGTTCAAAATGCCCATTCCACCCGGACTCTATGACGGACATGGGGAGGAGTGCATAGGCAAGAACGACAAGCGAGGCCCACTGCTCATTCGTGTGATGAGCAGCCAAACGCCATAGGAGATAGGCAACACCAACATCTGCAATGGTGGCTAGTATACGAAAGCTGTTAGTGTATGGGGCGATCAGAGTTATCATGTAGATGAAGTA
>JAGSHP010000320.1 GCA_029855925.1 Candidatus Thorarchaeota archaeon
GGCGATAGCCTGAGGGGAGCAAACAATACTCAAATGGAACCAGGAAAACATGCTTCGAAATACAACGAGAACGCGTGGGGAGTGAAAATTCCTCAATCGAAAAGCGATCCCCGACGTTTTGCAAAAGAAAAACCTTGAAAAGCGAAACTTCCCCACTCGAGAAACGGGCCCGGATAGCCAAGTGGTTACGGCGGCAGCCTGGAGACGGCGGTCTGTTGACGGCTGGTCGAACAGGCAGCTGCTCTCCCTTTGGGAGGCATGAGTTCGAATCTCATTCCGGGCGCCATGCTCTATTTTGATTAATGATCGATGGCGAATTCTTGACCAACAAGTGGCATCTCGCCAATGTAGTCCGTGGACATCATCTCTCGGACTTTCGCGGGATCGCGTGTATGACCAAGCACCCAGGCAAGCTTTACAACTGTGGCCTCCGAGGTCATGTCATACGCGCTCATCGCACCCACGTCCAGTGCTGCACGACCGACAGCGTAGAGAGAGAGATTGGTCTGTCCAAAGGCGCATTGAGAGCTCACTATCACGAAACAACCCTGCGAGATTGCCTGTTTTATGCCGCTGGCAAGAGAGTTCTCCTCAGATGGGATATTACCAGTGCCAAATCCCTCGATGACGATTCCGTGGTACCCCATATCGACGATGCGAGGTATGATATCAGGCCTGAGGCCAGGGAAGACCTTGAGAAGAAAGACACGGTCATCCAGACGCGTGTCAAATCGTGGAACAAGGTTATGGCGAGGCGTCCTCCGCTCAAAGAGAACAACATCGCGTCCCAGTGTACCCAATGGAGCTGGGTCAACTGAATCAAATGCATCATAGGAGTCCGAGCGCATTTTCTTGGTCCGAGTGGGCCTGTGAATCTCACCATTGAACACGATACAGGTCTCGCCGAGGTCTGCAAAGGCTGCAACTCGAATTGCATCAAGCAGGTTTCTGGGGCCATCACTCCAAGGAGTGACTAATGGAATCTGGGCACCAGTGAATACGATGGGCTTTCCAAAGTCTTGGACCATGAAGCTCACTGCTGAGGCTGAGTAGACCATCGTATCTGTGCCGTGTGTAATCACAATCCCATCAAGGTCTGGAACCTCATCATGAACGGACTTGATTGCACCAGCAATCTCCTGCCAGTGATGCGGTTGGGCGTTTGCGGAGTCAAGCTCCATGACCTCGCGTGTAATGACCTCGACCTGACCCAGGCCCTTGGGCAATGATGTCAGAAGCTGCTTGACGGAGAGACCCGGACGCAATGAATCAGTAGAGGGGTCATATACACTTCCGATAGTTCCTCCTGTATTCAGCAGTGCAATCTTCGCATTTCGAGCCTTGGACACTTGGTTTCCACCATAACTATGTCTGTGACTCAGCTTATTGATGTTGTCATTGATGAGGTGGTGATTCGATTGCAAAGTCGGTCCGTGAGAGGCGCACTCTCATCAGGTCGCGGGCCAGGACGGTGTTCGGAAATATGCTGCGTGCCTCTTGGAGAATTGGCTCACCATCCTCCATCTCGTATCGTGGGCTATAGTGTGTGAGAAACAGGTGCCGCACTTCTGCGTCCCGGGCGATCTCCGCGGCCTGACGGGCGGTCATATGACCGCGTTCTGCAGCAAGGTCAGCCTTGTCAGATGCATACATCGCCTCACAGATGAGAACATCCGCACCTCTCGAGGCATCTCGAAGTGTATCGCAGGGTCGAGTGTCGCCACTATAGACGATCTTGAGAGGACGAGGTGGAGGCTCTGCGACCTCATCGGGCGTGACCACACGACCTTCAAGCTCTATGCTGTGGCCTGACGCCAGTTGGTGCCATAATGGTCCTTTAGGGATTCCGAGTGCAAGCGCCCGTTCTGGATGAAACTTGCCTCTCTTTCGCTCGTAGGTGAGCTCGAATCCAAGAGCCGGGCCTCTATGGTCGACTGGAAAGGCACGTACCTTAATGCCATCGTCCTCAAAGACAAAGTCTGACGGGATTCCGTATACATTTGCCTCAAATGTGGTTGCAAGACCAATCGAGTCTTGTATCGCCTTGACATACTTGATGAGTTCCTCTGAACCAAAGATCTGCAGTGGTCGCAGACGGCCAAGAAGAGCCATTCGAAGTAAGAGGCCCGGGAGCCCAATCACATGGTCGCCATGAATGTGCGATATGAAGATGTACAGTGGATGATTTAGTCCGAGCTTGGCTTTGACGTACTGCCTCTGAACGTCCTCTCCTGCATCAAACAGAAATATCTTCCCCTGGAACCTGACTGCAATTGCAGGGAGATTTCGTCGCTCGGTGGGAATCGAGCCACCTGTGCCAAGGAATACTATCTCAAACATTCTATTGTTCGATGTACTGCCGCCACACATAACCATTTTGACTATGTGGCAAGGTCGAGGGGAATGGTGAAGGGGCTGGCCTCCCTGCGAACAATGGCACGTCCCCGTACATCTAGAAAATCACCGGAGTTCCAACGCCATGACCCGGTGCTGTGATTGAACAGGGAAGACACGGACAACTGCTGATCTGTGCCTGCGGAGATGACATGGATTGATAGGTCATCAATTGCAGAGGTCTCTTCAAGAATGATATTGGCAATGTGCCAGCCAGTCCCTGGAGGGACAGCCGCCATCATGATGGCCTTTGATAGATCACTATTCTCTGCATTGAAGACTCTGGAACTGAAACTGAGTGGAAGCTGCGACCATGCGTATCTTATCGCAGGGACCGTGTCTGTGGATAGGAGTATCAGCAGCCGCTCGCTGAGTCCAGGAATGTTGATTCTCATTCTGGGTAGAATCAGTTGAAGATCCCGAGTCAAAAGACCACGCTTCTTGAAGATTGTGGACTCTGATAGTCCTGTCATCTCATTCATTTTCAGTGTCGATGCAGTGTAGTCCTGCCTGAGAGCATCGAGCAGCATTGATTCGGCTCTTGTCAGACGTATTGATTCTTTTGCCTCATGATATCTATGACTGGCTGCGGGGGTCTCGTGATTCAGCCGTAGCTGAAGACGGAAATGTACAAGATCGATGTTCCACTCACCAGAGGCGCGAGTAAAGTATGTGTCAGAAAAACGTAGATGACCACAGTGTAAGTGCCAGACTGTTGAGCTGTCCGATGTGCTACGAAGCGAACGGACTAATGCCATTATCTCATCTAGATACCTGTTAGGAACCAAGATGGTGACAAAGACTAGGGACGAAGAACCATCGGCAAAGAAAATCTTCTCTACATAGGGAGATGAGATGACTAGTGATGGGTTCTCCAAGATCACCAAAAGTCGCTCCAATCCCAACTCTTGCGTGTTTAATATCCCCTGAACTCGTACGACCTGTGTGTCAATGAGATGCTTCATTGCTCGTCGAGCCTGAGCATATGACAGACCAGTCACTTCAGCCACATGGCTGAGCTGAGGCGAGGATAGTTCGGATAGTGCCTGCATCACCCTGAGCTCGGGATTTGAGAATCTGGTGATGTTCCTCAGCCAGATCTCTTCAATCAACGTGCTGATCTCGCGCTGGGTCACAATCACAGCATCATCGATGGTCAGGAGCTTGTGCAAGCGATTGGTCAGTGCTGCAAGAAGACTGCCCCTATAGGTTGAGACCATCTGAGTGATATGCTTCAGCTCCGTCTCTCCTTGAAATGCAGTCACTTCCTCCCCAGCCTCAAGCCTTTGTATAGTTTCGAGAAATGCGTGAGCCAACGGGGACAGACGTTGCCGGAAGAGACGGTCATCATTGACAGGATGTTCCATCATAAAGTCCTCACATTACTGACAATGGATATTGCATGCTAGGCTCCATATGTGTTATCGAGTGTTATACGATTTAAACGCGTAGAGGAGTCGCATCTGTCCAGAGAGAGTCGAAATAGGCTGCAGCCATAGAGGCAAACACGACGTGATTGGAGTACACACCCAAGAATTGGCTCCCGCCCTCTCCTGTGAGCATGATTAGGGTCTCGCGCGTGTCGCAGACAAGACCCGCGCCAAAGACTCTGTCACGGGTGCGTACTTCATACCTATGCGGAATAAGCGATTTGATTGAGTCATCAACGGCGGATGTGAGAACGTACACGCGTGACGCCTTTACATCAAGTATCTTCTCAATGACGGCGTCGAGCTCTTCGATGCTCATGTCAAGACTTGGAAGTGATAGTTTGATCTCATCACGTGCGGATTCGATCATCGCCATTGCACGTGAGAGAATTGCGGCGCGCCCATGAATGACAAAGACATCGCGAGTTGTCACTTTGGTCTCACGCTCGTACAGTGGCTGGAGCTCATCAATGACGGCCTTCGAGGAC
>JAGSHP010000304.1 GCA_029855925.1 Candidatus Thorarchaeota archaeon
CCCATGGAACTTCCATTATCGACCATTCTTCACGTCAGAGATTTCGTAAATGCAATAGAAGAGGGAAGCAATTTCGCTGAAGATGCCTCAAACACGATCAGAGCCCTCTCTCTCACCCTCAACACGTAGTTGTGTTGGTGAATATGGTTGACTGAACAAGAGGCTATGGTTCCAGAGGCTGAGTTTCTTGGTGATAGAGCAATAGTCTGGAACGCAGAGGATGGTATGAGGCTTTATGCAGATGGGTACTTTGGACAACCCGTTGGAATAAGAAAACCAAAGTCGCCAGTCTTTGACAAGCCCCTCGAACTATCATTGGTGGAGTGCACTTACCTATTAGAACAGGAACGAATACGAGTCCATGACCCTGTGACCGACCGATTCCTGTCACTTGAAGAGATGATGAGTACAGGTCTCAAGCGTTCTGAGGATTTTCGCGATAGATATCTTGTGTACAAGCATCTGCGAGAGAGAAACTACATCATTAAGCCAGGACTCAAGTTCGGAACGGATTTTGCAGTTTACGAGAAGGGGCCAGGACTCGATCACGCTCCATTCTTGGTACATGTCATACCTCAGAGAAAGGGAGTCTTGCCCCTTGACATTGTACGTGCCGGCAGGCTTGCATCCTCGGTCCGCAAGAAATTTATAATCGCCACAGTTAAGGAGAATGGAGAGATTGTCTACTATTCATTTGTCTGGTTCCGCCCTTGAGGACGGAACAATCCCACCAGCAAAACAAATAAGGCAATAGAGGATAGAGGACAAGTAATCTCATCTAGCTTAATGGTGAATCGGAATGTCGAATAAGGCAGAGAACGCGAAGGCCTTTGGAGCTTTGCTTGCTGAGGCGTGGGAACACACCCCCTCATTCATCTGCAGTAATGATGACTATATTTACTGTCTCTACCCAGCCGATGAAACCAAGGAAAAATGGATTGAGGCCTCTATCACTTTTCCTGATGGATCACTTGACAAGAAGGAGATCGACCCCGTGAGGG
The DNA here is from genome assembly GCA_029855925.1 of Candidatus Thorarchaeota archaeon. GTDB lineage: Archaea > Asgardarchaeota > Thorarchaeia > Thorarchaeales > Thorarchaeaceae > B65-G9. Next base: position 1,002 of record JAGSHP010000304.1, read on the forward strand.
CAATCGCACTGCTTGTTGAGGAACTGAAAGTACTTCCAACGTATGGGGCTGAGTCTATTGTCACATCCAAGGCAAAGCTGGATGAGGCTGCTGGTCGACTTGCTTCGTTGGTATCGTGATCATGTGAGGGACACAGGAGTGATGGGCCAGTGTTGGCCCATTTGATTGGTTTTTGGCGGAGTGATTTATGTCAAAACAACTAGTTATCTGTCCGTCTTGTGGTGCCGAAGTGCAGCTGGATCGCTACTGTAGTGCGTGTGGCAGTCCATTAATGCCGGACATAGAACGTGTCCTCAAAGAGGACTCGGGAATAGAGGACCGTTCAACCGAAACGACGGTGCCAAAGACCATGCCCGAACCAGATGAACATTCTGATGAACACGTTGACGATGAAGGGTACCTCCCTGAGTTGTCAGTGATGGTAGATGATGTAGACTATCTGGCTCTGACCTATCTGATGAGCCAGTCCGAGCTGGCGATTCTTGATCGAGAACTTGATAGTATGATAGAGAAGATTCGGGCCACCCGATCTGCGCTCGCCCTAGAGCATGCTGACAAGCAAGTGCTTGCATCACGAGCCAGAGAGCTGAAGGAGGCATTGGAACGCACAAAGGCACGCAAGAACGAATTACTGCGTGTAAGACTGAGCATTCCACTCCATGTCCTTGCGGGGGATCTGCGCTCCGAGAAGACAAAACTCGAGAAGCTGGAAAAGATTGCCTCAACTGTTGACCCCCAAGTCTACCGGGAGCAGCAGCAAGAGCTAAAGGAGAGGATAAAGGTACTCAAACGAGAGGTCAAACGAGAGATAAAGACCGCTCGTTCATGGCTCAAGGCAATGGGGAGAAAGCAACGAGAGATTGAGAGAGAGATAAATCGTCTTGATGCAAGGCACAAGATTGGGGACATACCTACAAGTCAGTACGAGCAGCTGCGTGGGCAGACTGAGAGAAGCCTTCAGGTTCTGATTGGGGGCATTAGACTGCTAGAACGCATGGTAAGAGATGCTGAGAAGATCTGAGTAACAAATTTGGTGAAGTATCATGACTTTGAAACTGGCTGACTGCACTCCGCTCTGCAAGAGCTTCCGCTGTGACAAGCGGCCATCGGCTCTCAAGATCATTCGAAAGGGCGGAAAGAAGGTCATTTGGTGTACATGGGTCGATGATGAATGCGACGGGCCCTGGTGTCAGTTTGGAGTTTGCAAGGAACTCAAGATGACCGAGGATGGTAAGTGCAAGAAATCAGTACCCACTCCAAAACCACGGGTCACTGTTGTTGACGACGACTATGTAGATCCAGATGAGATTCCAGAGAAGATAGCAAAGAAGATACGTATCAAGGGGCGATAGATCCGTCAGGATTATCGCGCGATAGCAGCCACTCCGACCTCCATGTTATGAGAGGTATTGCTGCGCCAGATGGACATAGTCAGTGCAATATGATGATAGACTTGAATGGATTCACTTAAAATGGCCCGCCGTACGTTGATGATGGTGGTGCGTAATCTCTATAAGAGAGACCAAAGCCCCCAGATAGTAAGGTGACTGTGAAGTGTTTGACGAGATCCGACCCGAGATGCGAGCGCTAATCTTTCTCATGATTGGTCTCTCGTTCTTAGGCATCGGAATTATACTCAATCAGGCGGCTTTGGCCATTGGATATCTAGGTCCACCATAGGACCATACACTAATTCGAGTGGTCCCAAGTGTCGCGTCTTGAGGAGATCATTCATCTGCTTCAGAATTTTGAGGGGATTACACGAAAGTATGTCATTCCCGACATCATTCGGCGACTACGGTACTCTTCATTTCAGGGGGACCGGCCGCACTCTCTTGGGGAGGACTCGGCAACTATTGGGACCGACTCGGGGGATTTTGTCTTGCTCACCACAGACTCGGTCATGCAGGAGTTCTGCTTGGAACACCCTCGTGCTGCAGGGTTCAATGCAGTGCTTGCAAACATCATGGACATCTACGCTGCGGGGGGCGTCCCAACCTCCTTTGCTGTCGCACTTGCGTATTCTGATGAGGAGATAGGTGAACTTCTTCTTCAGGGCGTGATTGACGGGTCGCATGCATTCAAGGTGCCCATAGTGCGGGGTCACACAAGTCCATCGGCAAGCTCCACCTACGTGGTGGGCTCTGCAACTGGAACTGTGAAGAAGAGTGATGTATTGACTGCTGGTGGAGCAACGGATGGGGACATACTCGTACTGATCTTCGACATCCATGGTCAGCGTGGGAGATTCTACAGGATGGGATGGGACACTGTCACGAAGCGGAGCACAGAGGATAACGTCCGCCGACTGTCTGTAATGAACGACCTTGCACAGCGACATCTGGTCACCGCATCCAAGGACATCTCAACGGCAGGTGTAATCGGTACGGCCGCCATGATGGTGGAGTATTCGGGAATGGGTGCAACTATCGATATCGATGCTCTAGATAGAACTCGCCCACAGGAGATCAATATAGAGGATTGGCTCAGAATGTTCATCTCATTGGGGTTTCTCGTTGCAACTGATGGGTCACGTTTCAGAGAAGTGACCGAGACGGCTGCGCGACATGGTCTCTACGCTGTTGCAATCGGAAGTGTTGACAGGACCAAGGTGATGAAGTTGCGATTCCAGGGTGAGGAGGGCATCATGTTCGACTTCAGAGAGGGGCCCATACTGACTCCGTCAAATGGCCAGGGAGATATACCGCCGTCATAGTTAAATCAATACATCGACTTGTTACAGTGAAGTGGCCAAGGTGTCAAAGTCAGAGAAAATATGCAGCATTGTTGGTTGTGATAAGCCTTCTAAGAGATCATTTGCTACCACTCGAATTGCTGAGAGTGTCGCTGCCAAGGGCCTGCGTATCAAGGATGCACGCGCACGCAAGACATACCTGTGTGCAGACCACTGGAAGATTGTCAAGAAGGCGTTCAAGAAAGAAACCAAAGCAGAGAGAATGCGATGGGGACACTAGGACCTTGACTGACACCATCTGCCCAGCAGGTGAGGAGTATGGATGATGGTATCGCAAAAACTCTGAATCTGAAGCCGCACTGGAAACTGTGGCTGGAAAAGGATGGTGTCTATGTTTTTGGTCCTGGTGCCTATGATTTATTGAGGGCGATCCACGAGACCGGTAGTCTAACTGCTGGGGCCAAGAAGATTGGCATGTCGTACCGCTATGCCTGGGGTGTCATCAACAAGATAGAGAAGATAATAGGAATGAGGATCATCGACACCTTTCGCGGAGGGGCTGTTGGTGGCGGGGGCGCGCGTATCACCGATGTGGGACTATACCTGATAGAGAGATTCGCAGAGGTCAATAAAGAGTTCGAGCGAATCGCCCTCAACGAAGAGGACGACTCTTGAACTTGGTACGATTATGAGAATCTTAGCTCAATCGCGTCATTCGGACAATGGCTCTTGCACTCAAGACAGAGAATACAATCCGCACTGTACATGTGGTCATAGGGGAAGCTCCGAATTCGAATGTTCATGGGACAGACCACTTCGCAGACATTACATGTGTCCGGTGTGCATCGAGCAGGATTCCGACCAATGCCAATGAGGGCGTCTTTTGAGAATAGACCATAGAACCAGCCAGCAGGACAGAGCCAACGGCAGAACCATCGGGGGAACCAGATGGAAACGATGAAAACAATTGCCACAAAGGCTACCTGAAGCCAGACGGTCGTTGGCCAGAGCGAGAGATACCAGAGTGTGTCAATGCCAGTAGGCCATACCTGCTGAGGAATGACAACAAAGAGGATGTATGCTGGATTAAATGGGTCAAAAGCAGCATCTGCGAATATGCCCAGTGTTGCAACAAGGTCCTCCGAGGTACCCATTATCTTGGAGATGCCCACCCATGCCATGAGGAAGACAACAATCACGAAGATGTAGCCCTTCATTCGACGCAGTTCTTTCTCGGTGTTCGGGGCAGGTCGAATCTTTGTGCGCTTCGGTAGGGTCACAAAGTCCTGGATCGTACCAATTGGACAAATCCAACCACATGCAACTCTGCCAAGTACAGTAAGAATGATGATCATGGCGCCTATTGTGAAGAATGGGAAGAATCCCGAACTTAGCTCGCGCTGCATCACATCAAATGAGCCAGCTATAACACCAAACGGCGCTTCGAGTGGGGCAATAATGGGGAGACTTGGAAGAGTATCACGAAAACCTTCCCAGAACGCGGTGATGGCATCATTACCCCACCAGGCTGCAAAGATGTATCCATTGATACCAAGGAAGAATACTATCTGGACAATCCGTCGCAGCATTCTGATGTTGAAGATGAAGCCAACTGGGTTTCTCAATTTGCGTGGGCCCTTTTTCTTTTCAGTCTTTGTGGGCTC
>JAGSHP010000458.1 GCA_029855925.1 Candidatus Thorarchaeota archaeon
CTCTAGGTCACTCGATGAGAGATGCAAGTCCAAGCTTCCTGATCGTGTCCTTCGTCGGAACACCATTCTTGTCCCATCCTCGAATTATGTAGAACCTCTCAAGACTTGCTTCAAAGTCCTCTCGACTGATGTATGCTGCAAGACCCTTTCTAGGTCCCTGAGACTGTGGCTCCCAGAAACGTCGAGGCAGGTCATCATCCTCTCGGCTGATTCCCTCCCTAATGTTGAACATTCGCGTGACGACGGCAATTCTCTGAGCAAAGGTGAGAATGTCCGACTCGCTATACGATTCCCCCGTCACAGCATTCAACAGACGAATCTTCTGCTGAAAACTGAGCGGGACGTGATACGTGAAGTGGCATACCACCAGCGAGTCTGTGAGAACCTTCTCATCTCTTGAACGGATCATGGACTCGACCATGTCCATCGCAGAGGTGTCAGGGGGATCTGTCGTGGCAGGCCACCCCCGAAGATGACTCGCTCCAACTTCAGCGGTGGCATATGAGAGACCCATCCCCTTTCTTCCCCGAGGGTCCCATGCTGCGCACTCGAGCCCCTTCACGTGAACTGCAAACTGATCACACCCGTGGCCAATTAGTTCTGCGGCTCTTCTCACACCATATGAGAGTGTCTTGCCAATCCCTGTACGTTGAGCAATCATCCCAACAAGATTGAGAGCACCAGACTCATCACCAAACTTCAAGTCGAAGCCAATGTCATCCCGACTCAGAATTCCACGTTCGAAAGCCTCCATAGCAAAGCCGATTGCGCTTCCACAGGAGATTGTGTCAAGACCCAAATCATCACAGAGGTAGTTGAGCTGGAGAACGGTCTCAGGATTCGAGATACCCAGATTGCCGCCCATCATCCCCAGCGTCTCGTATTCGACAGTGGACTCGACTTCCCTAGTCGGGTCGTTGGGGTCGGTCGTTCGATAGGCATGCGTGCATCTCATTATGCAGTTGGGGCAGGAGTAGGAATCGCCAAGGGACCTCTTTTCATGAACCCTGTACATGTCGAGTTCCTTGTACTTCTCAAAATATCCAGCAGACCAGTTTCTTGACGGATACTGACCCAGTCCGTTCGCAATCTCAACGAGCGCGGCAGTTCCAATCGTCTTGAAGCCCTCGGTGTTCCTCTGCCAGCTGGCAGTGTACTCTTTCCTGATCGTACGGACCTCGTCCGGCTCGGCAGGCGAGAACTTGCAAGAGCCATGCACAACGACACCTTTCAGCATCTTGGAGCCCATTATTGCCCCAACGCCCCCACGACCGTTCTGGTGGGCAATCTCACAGGCACCCGTAGAAAACAGCACCCCATTCTCTCCAGCAGGACCAATCACGTACACTGCTGCCTTCGGACCGTGCTGATCATGAAGCAGCCTTGTCGACTCGTAGATTCCCTTTGTCCACACATGCGAGGCGTCCTCCAGAGAAACACCATCGTCCGTGATCACTAGGACCTGAGGAGTCGATGCTGCCCCCTTCACGCAGACTGCATCATAGCCGGCCCGTTTGATCTCAAGGCCGAGCGGGCCACCACTGTGCGAGTCAAGGAACAGACCAGTGAGTGGTGACTTCGTGACCATGCTCCAACGACCCGTGCTGAATCCGCCAACTCCCTGAAGAGGGCCTGTAAGAAAAATCAAGATGTTATCTGGACTGAGAGGGTCGGTCTTGGGAGCAAGATGCCTGTACAGTAGATATGCTCCGAGTCCTTTACCTCCGATAAACCTGCGATAGATATCGGGTTCTAACCTCTCGGTTCGGATAGAACCACTGGAGAGGTCCACCCAAAGAATGGAATCAGTTCTGCACTCGCTCATCGGGACGACCACATCATTAGGATATCTCAATCTTTGTGATATCGTCAACGTGGACGTCATGCAAGTTATTCAATATTGCTAGCAACACGTCCCTGAGTACATCACGCACGAAACGGTTGGTTGCAATCTTCTGACCCTTCACATATACTTCGAGCGTTCCCATTGTCATAACAC
>JAGSHP010000236.1 GCA_029855925.1 Candidatus Thorarchaeota archaeon
GAACCTGATCACCTATACACCCAAATCCCCCCTCAATGACCCATCACACCCTGCGCGAATTGCAGCCGCCGATATTGCCAAGCGAACTGCTGACAGCACTGAAGTGATAGAGGCAACCGATGCAATCCCCGAGATTATTGCAGAAGATGAAGTCATTCCTCCGGACATCGAAGAGAAGGAGGCTGAAGTCACAGGAGATGAAAGAGTATGAGCAATGAAGAGAGAAAGTGGGGTGTCGCTCACATCTATGCCTCTTACAATGACACTATCGTCCACATCACAGACATTACTGGAGCGGAGACCATTGCCAGATACTCTGGCGGAATGATGGTCAAGGCCGACCGTAACGAGTCCTCGCCGCATGCTGCCATGCAGGCAGCCTTTGAGGCTGCACGTGAGGCAAAAGACAAGGGGATCTACGGTATTCACATTCGAGTTCGTGCACCTGGTGGTCACGGACCAAAGACTCCTGGACCTGGTGCTCAAGCAGCAATTCGAGCTCTGAGCCGTGCAGGTCTTAGGATTGGAATCATTGACGAAGTCACTCCAATCCCACATGATGGTACACGTAAGCCCGGTGGCCGGCGTGGACGACGAGTATAGAGCGCTACAGCTCTATACGTCAGCTCTTTTTCACATGACCGTGCCATTCCGTTGATGGAGGCCATGCTGGTCTCAAGTTCACTCTGTCAAGCCGTGAATAGGGGCGTGTGAGATGTCTCTGGGCTCGAGGTGGCGGAAGATATACTCCTAGGTCAAGAGAACGTTCCTCTCTGATCACAATCTTCTCGCCCTTGCGCTCCCTGTGGCCGCACTTCGGGCACTTGAACCCCTTCCCATGTCCTGCGCTCTTCATCCTCTTACCACACTTCGGGCAGATTGGGTTCTCGAATCTCTGCTTGGTTGCTAGCGCAGTCACTCGCATACCCTCTATGTTCAGAGTCATCCCATGAGTCCTCGATGCTGGACGCACTCCTGCAAAGAGGTCCACCTCATCCCCCAGCACAAGCATGCTTGTGATGCGCCTGAACTCGCCAGTTGGCTCATAGACCGCACACTCTATGGACCCTGTCTCATCTTGGATCGTAAATATGAGGTGTCCTCCCTCGATCATGCGACCCGGAACCGTCACAGTCCCATGTACGACTGCGGACATGTAAGGACGCAGGTCTCCTATCCTGACTCTGTGCAAGAGATGCTGACCTGTCCCTTGATTTGTCCTAAAGATGGTCCACTGTTCAATCTCTTGCTTAGTCTTGATCATCCCTGCCGCCTCAATGAGGTCTCTCGGATGATCACCTCGTATCCCATAGAGCACTGGGTCTGGACCATGAGGCTCTATGAGTATGGTTCCTTCATCCGGGTCGACATTGGAGAAGGTCCTATCCCCCATTACACGATCCATCTCAAGAACCGAGTCCGGATCAACTCCACGGCTCTCCGAGGAACTCGCCAGCTGGCGATATGCGATATACTCGTACGTATGATCTCCGACCAGTCTGTTTCCGATTGCTGACAATGCGCCAATGAGACCTCTTCCATTTCCCAGCGTGTAATGCCATAGACCCAGTTCCTCAATTGAGCGCTTGATGACCTTCAGCGATAGCACACGCCAGAGAGCAATCTCTGAGAGTTGTTGGACTCTGTCTGGCGGGTTTCCAGTGAGAAGAGCCACCCCTGGATTCGTGTTCGGGTAACCCCTCTCGACATACTCTGGAATCATTTTCACGACAAGATCGATGACATCCTGAGCCAGCTCGGGGCTTGCTCTGAATCTCAGAGCCACTGCTCCATTTCCTCGGGTCCGATAGGGGATGTTTGGATTCAATCGGATGAGGTTGGGATAGTCAATCCACTCAATATCCCATTCTGAGAGGCGTTCTACCAAAATGCTGGCAAAGTGTGTGGTGCATCCCCCTCGAGGGCTGTCGATATCATCTAGCCCAAGATGAAACTCCTCACTCAATGCGCATTTCCCCCCTCTCCTCCCTCACGACATCTATCGCATATGGTCGCCTCTCCGGTCTTTTGACTGTGGTCTTCACAGACGGGCTGTCCGCAGATGTCACACGCCCTGCTAGAGAGGTATTCTCCACAGATGTAGCATCGTGCCTCCTCACAGATCAGACATACTCCCTCGTTTGTCAAACAGTCACTGCAAATGTAGCCACCACACATCATGCAACGGGTAAGACTGTGACTACTCTTACCACATACCTCACAATGATTGCCCGGAGTGTACAGTGTCATACGTGTCTCTTGGTTCCCACAACAACAATCTTGAAATCTCTTGCGTAGGATGACTACTGGAACACGATGCCCGTCGGCCCTCCAAAGATAATCATCTATCATGCAAATCAGTGCGATCCAAAGAAGTGTACAGGGCTGAGAGTGGTCCGTCAGGGACGTGCGGTGATAATTCGCGACTTTCAGCGTATTCCACACGGTGGCGTGGTGCTCAATCCAGTTTCAAGGATCGCTCTCTCTCCTGCAGACCGTGAAGACATAGCACGTCACGGTCTCATCGCCCTCGATTGTTCGTGGAAGAGGGCAGAGGCAATATTCAGAAGCTCAAGGTCTGGCAAACAACGGGCGCTCCCCTATCTACTTGCTGCAAATCCGACAAACACGTACAAACCAGTGAAACTATCCACCGCAGAGGCTCTTGCCGCAGCACTCTATATCACTGGTTTCAGAGAACAGGCCGAAGACATGATGTCGGTATTCAAATGGGGGCCAACTTTTCTGACCTTGAACGAGGCTTGGCTCGACGCCTATTCCCAGTGCGCCTCCAGTACGGAAGTGGTCGCGGTTCAGAGTGACATCATGGCATCGCACACTCGGAAGGTCTAAGAATCAGTGACCTCTCTCAAGAGGTGTGGCCTTGGTGCGAAGAGTAGCCCCAATTCTGTTCCGTCCACTCTCGTTGCCGTGAGCGAACCTTGCGACATTAAACTACGCCTCCTACCCTACATCTCAGGCCGACTCATCATCGATGTATTCTTGGAGTTGCTACCCGGTGATGGGCCGTTTCAACGGTTCCATACTGGTCCTCAACGGCTTGCTTTGCACCGTATCATCGTCATATCCAGTATGGGCGTGTCGTTTCTGCTCCCAGAGCGAGGTTCTCACCTCCCTGCTTTCGCAGGACCGGTATCGGCACGTAGTTGGGATCTTCCTCAGCTCCTTTCCATTGCTGGTCCGGTACCGTCAGTCGCGCTTTCGCTCCAAGGCCACTGACTAGAATGAGTCACTTACAGTAATGAATTCCTCGGTATGGTAATCACGTGGTCTCCTTCTCGCGTCGTTTCCACATGGATGGATATCTGCCCCTTTCCATGATGACCCTCTCATTGTTCACAACAATGCCCGAATTCATCGAGGCCATCTTCTCACTGTCTACGACTGCCCGACCCAGAGCCACCGCCTCCCCCTTCAATGACTTGATGGCCACAAGGTCCTTTGGCTTGATGCCCGAGGACAGCGAGACCACCCCACTTGCAGCGAGGTCTGCACCATGACATATGGCATCCACGGCAGAGTCGCGAATCATCACCTCTGGTAGATGCCTCAGTGCAAACTCTACGGGAAGGACGTACCTTCGAATGTCCGACTCGTCACCATCCTCTCGCCAGAAGTGATACGCGTCCTTTAGATCGTACAGTGTACAGAGATGTTCGTCCTCAGAAAACTTTCCCACTCTTGTTCTCCGTAACTCCCGCATGTCAGCCCCAACGCCGAGTGCCTCGCCTATATCAAAGCAGAGCTTTCGAATATACGTCCCAGCCTGGCATCCCACACGGAAGAGAACCAGCTGCCCCTTTATCTGGAGAATGCGATTGTAATAGATCTCTCTCACGCGAAGGACTCTCTTCACTGAGGACTTGAGGGGAGGCCTCTGATAGATCTTGCCGGTGAACTCTTTGAAGACATCTTGAATCTTGTATTCCTCAACGGGTCGATGGAGTTGCATGATACCGACATACTCCTTTCCCGCAGGGAGGAGTGCCTGCATGACCTTGGTGGCATTCCCAATCCCAATTGGTAGGACTCCCGTGACGCCGGGATCAAGGGTTCCCGAGTGCCCCGCCTTGTCAACATCGAGTATCTTGCGAACCCACGTTGAGACCTCATGACTTGTGGGCCCTGCAGGCTTGTCTAGACAAATGACACCGTTCTCTAGTAGAACTTCGACTGGGATCTCCTGTGGGGAAGAGTACCCGTACGCTGGGTCTGTTGTCACATTTGTGACCTTGATAATGGTCTCACGCGGTCTATCTGCGGGGAGGAATTCCGGCAATCAGAGGCCTCTCCTTTACAGGACTACTGTTCTACACGAATCTTGGTCCTGAACCTATCAACAAGGTCTGCTGCCTCAAGCGCCTTGATGACATCCTTGTCACTGGCACCTTCACGTATGTCTATCTTGATATCCAGAGGTTCAAGGTGACGAATATTGCAACTTCTTCGCCTGACACCGCTGATGTTCTTTGGACCGGTGACCATGACGAACTTGTTGTCCATTTGTTGAACTATAACACAATAGCTTCCAGCTTCTCGACCCATTGTCTTTACGCAAATGCGTCCTGTTTCATACAATGTCATTTTTCGCACCTCAACATGTCCCGGTCAAGCGAGAATCACAAGTCGCCTCAAGACTCTCATCCCGACGGACCATGAGACGTGCTGAGATTCGTTGGACAATCAATATGAGCCTTCCGCTAGTGCCAGAAAGACAATGGATCTACTTGTCACCTGTGAAGAATTTCTGCAACGCAGTCCTGATGATAGAATATACTCCTTCCACGTCGAACTTCTCGGTATTGATTATCAGGTCATAGATTGAGAGGTCTGTGATATCAATCTCGTAGAACTCGAGATAACGCTCGCGCTCAATCTCCTCTCTAACTCTGGTCTCGTGCAGCGCCTCCTCGAAGTCGCGGCCGTCTCTCTGTGCTATTCGCTTCACCCGCACATCAAGCGGCGCTGTGAGAAGGATCTTGAAGTCGGCATGGTCGCCAGCCATCCATGCAGCCAACTGCCCGTCAATGACCACATCCCCCCGCTTTGCCTCTTCCTTCAGCCTGTCATCGAGCATGCGGTCTATGCTCTGATCCTCTTTTGCCAATTTGCTGAAGTCCTCAAGAGTCATGCCTCTCTCTTTAGCCATTGTCCGAAAGATCATTCCCGCAGATGTCCTTCTCAGATTGAACTCTTTGGCAATCAGATCGGCTACAGAGCTCTTCCCTGTACCATGCAGTCCGCCAAGGGTGATTACAGGGCTCATTTTTTCATTCTCGGACGGTCTTGATTATCTTACGCTTGAGGGCACGAGCAGTCATATATCCACCGTATGGACGATTTGGGCGCTTCGATGACTTGTTCGCCTTTCTACTTCTGCCATGCTTAACAGTGCGAGGTGTCTGCAGGCGTTCACCTGTGATGGCGCAATGGGCCCTTGCACTGTATATCTTTCGTCGGTGGATAACAAGTCTTCCACCAGGGGTCTTCACAGTTCGATTTGCTCTTGATCTCGTTAGTTGACCCGGTCTTGGCATAGTCTTCACCTAGGACTGTTACTCTGCGAACTCCTTTTGCCATGCTTTTAAGCTCAACGGTTCAACAGTCTTTTTTTTCAGTGTCCGTACCTGCTCATGTGAGTGACGTGCCCATTACTCTCTGGAGCATCTGACCAAGTCCCAAACCGACCAGCATGTAGAATCCAAAGAAGTACATGCCAAATCCTCCCACAACAGGCTTGCCAATCCACCCGGTCAGAAATGGCATTACCTTCTCCAGATGGAATGGGATGACTGCAACCACTAGTGGTACCCCCGAGGGATCCACATAGAATCCATTGAGAAGTGAGAATATGAGCATGAAGGGAATTATGAAGAACATATACGGCTTGCAGCGTGCCGTCATCATCTCTCTCTGTATTCGGTCGATGTACGGTTTTCTTCTCTTTATCTTCCTCAGCAGCTTCTCATTGCCGGACTCGTTAGCCTTCTTCGAGAGTTCCTGGTATGCCTTGATCTCTGCCTGATATCTTTTCAAGCGTCGTACGTCCGCGAACTTCAACATGGCGAGATTGCTCACCACTGTAATGCCCACTGATACTGCCATTATGAGAATGGCTGACATTGGTGGGTCCCGGAAGTAGAGGGCGAACCATTCGCCTATTGCCGCAAAGATATCCTGCATGACAGTCTACTCCATCAGGGTCTCATATAATTGTGTTGCGGCAGCCTCAACTTGCCCCTGTCTGTTCTTGATTATTCGCACGGTGGCGCCTGTGAGTGTAGCCGCTGCGACCGCCGCCGCTCTACACATCTGCTGGTGGGTGTCAATCTCCTCAACAGCCTGCGCATCCCTCTCTCTAGTGGGGTCGTCACTGCGTCTCATTGCGATGCTCTCAGGATCGGCCTCAACCAGCACAATGGTCTTTGGTTTGATGGCTCGAATGACCCACTCGGGAAGACCAATGAGAAAGCCGTTGGGTGTGGCTATCAGTGTGTGCGTGTCCACAATCACTCTTGCCGACTCAGCGCGCTTGGCAATGGCCTCGCCAGCCATCTGCTGTGTCTCTCGTTGCGTGGCCGTCGGTAGCTTTCGCATCTCATCCCGGTGTTTGACGAGACCCTTCTTTGATGCGACCTCGAACATTGCTGTCCCAAAATTGAGGACCTGTACTTCCTCCCCATGCTTCTCTTTGACCATGTCAACTGCTGTTGTAATCACTGTGGTCTTTCCGACGCCGGGGATTCCTGTGACAATGACTGCATTCCTATCACTCATTTTAGATTGCACCTCAGCTGCCAAGTTGCCTCGACCTCTGAGCGCCTCTGTTATATACTATTCTGTAGATATGTGTCCGCATTCCCGGTCAGTGCTATGTCGCTACTGGTCATTGTCGCCTCGTAATAGCCTTGGAAGGAAGAAGCCCGTCCGCTCACGATACCTCGAATACGCCTCTCCATATGCTGCTGCCAGTTTTCTCTCCTCTAGATAGGTACCAACAAATGTGTAGGCCGCCATTGCTATTCCAAAGACGGCAATATGGGGCTCCAGATAGAGTGGTACCAGCGCCAGGAACACCAGCACGGTCGCAAGATAGAGGGGGTGCCTGATTCTCGCATAGATCCCCTCTGTGATGAGCTCTGGTTCTCGGTCCGTTCTCATGTCTGCCACCGTACTGACTGATATGACAGCTGAGGCACGGATGGCGATGAGACCCCCACATGCCAGCATGATGACCCCCAACAAAAAGAACGGCCAATTGATCGTGGATGGCATCAGAATGAATGATAACCACTTCTGAATGTCTACTGTGAGAAAAGCGACTAATAACAGTACTGTGCTAGATAATGTGAAGATTCGAGAATAAGCCTGTTTTCCCCATCTGTCTATTATTCTGTGTTTTATCCGGTGTGACGCAAGTCCACTGTGTTCAAGCCCAAAGATTGCAGTTGCAATGATTATTATCAGGTATCCCATTTCTAGCACTCCTTGTGGTCTTCCCTCTTTCCTCTCATTCGGGATTTCCCAAACTTTATATACATAGAGCCATTAACTATAATGAATTTAACTATTGTGAAGTGACAAAGATGAGTACGGTTGAAGAGAATCCATTCTCCCCTATTGAGGTCTGGGAGAGCACTCAGGTAAAGATTCAGGATGGCAACGATGAAAAGACAGTTGATGCAACGCACTATCATGTGCGCTACATCATTGGCGAGAGCAGCGACAAGCGATTTGTTGATCGTGGTGAGCATGAGGTCCATGAACTTAGCAACAAGACAGTCTTCGTAGCACCCTCAATTCATCGAGTTGGGTCAGACCCATTTCATTATGACATAAATGAGGTGGAGTCAATCATTGGCGAGCAGCGACTGCAAGAAAAGTCCCGCCAACTCACGCGAGCTGGGCAATGCGACAAGCATGAGCTTGTTGAGATTGCATACTATTCTCCTGGCGTTGAGTGTTGCGAACTGACAAAGGAAGAGGCTGACAAACGGCAGATACCACTCAAATACATCTCAGGCTATCTTCTTGGACGCAACAATGGCTTTGTCAAGGTGGCTCTTGCAAAGACAACACTAGAATCAGGCGAGGCATACTTCGCCCACATTCACGTCGTCCCAGAGTCCTCAATTATCAGCTGGTCGTGTCTGGAGTAGTTCTTAGACACTCGGCTAATTGCACGACGCGATTCCCCTACTACTTGCTCAAGCGGCAGGGGGATCGCACCTCTTTTTCTATGAGTTATATGGTGATACAATATTTCATAAATGCTCAAATTTATTAGGCGGCGATTCCGCGGTTCGCCAGCGTCTCCTATGGAACGTGGTTTTGTCCACTCTTTGTAGGCTCAGGTGGTAGACCACATCTCTAGGGGCAAGTAAATGGGTGAACGACTATGGCAAAACCAGCCAGGGCTATGACAGAACGCAGAAAAGGCACTCAAGTCTGTTCGATTTGCGGAGGCAGCGAATTCTACGAGGACCAGACCCGAGGCGAGTACATTTGTGTATCATGTGGATGCGTCATTGATGAGAAGATCATGGACACCGGGCCTGAGTGGCGCGCATTCACCGCAGAGGAAAGAAACGCTCGCGCAAGAACTGGTTCACCACTGACACTTACAATGGCTGACAAGGGCTTGGCCACAACTCTGGGTTGGAGCGATAGGGATGCTAATGGGCGTGCCATTGCGGCTAGCAATCGTGCAGCCATCTATCGAATGCGAAAGTGGCAGATACGAACCCTTGTTCACAGTTCCCAGCATCGAAACCTCAGTATTGCCATGAGCGAGCTTGACAGGCTCACATCCCAGCTTGGCGTTCCAAGCGAGACAAAGGAGACTGCTGCTCTCATCTATAGAAAGGCTCTGGGCCGAAGGCTGGTTAGAGGCAGAAGCATTGAGGGAATGGTCGCAGCATCAATATACCTCTCCTGCAGGATTCATAGAATCCCCCGTCAACTTGATGAAATAGTGACCGAGGCACGGGTCAATAGAAAGGAACTCGGTCAATGTGTCAGACTCATCCTTCGAAATGTTCGAATTAAGGTACCGATCCCCTCAGCCAATGATCTAATGCCACGAATCTCAGCTGATCTTGGTCTTGATGGTCAGACCGTCCAGAAAGCCATGGAGATCATTAATGA
>JAGSHP010000167.1 GCA_029855925.1 Candidatus Thorarchaeota archaeon
GGTGCAGAGCACCTTTGTCGGCGGGATTGAAGAGTTCTCTCGGGCGAGGAATAGAGGACTGTAGCTCGCCCAGAGTGCCCAGCGTAACTCAGACAGCAACGGTCTCATGTTATATCGAGTTCCATTTGCCGCGCCATCTCTCCCTAACAATGGCGACTTGCACAAACGTTCCTCTTGACCAAGACTTTGCAAAGATTAAAATCCATTCGTTCCGTAGGTCAGCAGAACAAATCCCACGTTGCAGGATGCCGCGCGCAAAACCAAGGAGAAGAGGAAAGAAATCTGTTGTGCAGGCAATCCAGTGCTTGCAGATCGGGATTTCGTTTAGTCAAAGGATAATTGAATGTTAGGAGAGAATGAAAGATGCGCCGAAAGTATCTGAACATCATCCTGGTCATTTTGATGTTGGTGCTGCCATCTGTGATCAGCATCAACCTCACAAATCACACAGTCACTAGTACTGCACTCGGAAATCCGGTGCCTCCTGAGACTAGCCACCAAGTCTCGGCTGACACTGTAACGCAGCTTGCGCGGACAAATGTCGTGAGCAATCCCTCATTTGAAAGGGACAACATGTGGGGTGAACCTGATTATTACAGTTCCTTCGCGTCAATCTACGCTCATTTGAATTTCTCGTACAAGGACAACGTTCACGGTGGAAGCCAGGCTGCCCGTCTCGAGGGTGCCGCCACAGATCACTCGTCGAATTACGCGTCATTCTACAGGTGGTTTGCACCTGATGAGGGATATCTTGCTGAGAGCCAATCGCTCGACATGTACTATTACATTGATAACCCGGGACCGATCGACCATGACGCCTACACATATGTCTACATTATCACGACCAACTCAAGTAACAATCGCATTTACCAGTACTACATTCTCAGTTACGGAACATATAATCCAACGAATGGTAGCATCTCTGCATATTTCATGTTGAATAGCAGTCTGAATGTATGGAACCACTTGTCTAGGAATATCACTCAAGACCTAGTCAGCGCAATCCCCAGTACAGCCACAGACCTGTCAAGAAGAGTCGAAGCGATTTATGTTGGGGTCTATTCACCCCGAGGCTACAATGACCTGATGTCTGGTGTCTATGATGATATCAAAATTCTCAATGGTACCGGGTACGACATAGTCACCAATGGCGACTTTGAGGCCGCATTCGCAAACGGCTGGTACGGGAACCGCAATTCGCCTGGGCATATCACCTTGTCAACAGATAGCACTGATGGCTACAAGTCCTTGAACCTGTCCTCTGCAACGGTTTACGAGAATCACTATGGCTATGCAGCTATATACAAGAACTTCAATACTCCGTCATACGACTACTTCCCCACATCCGAAAACACTGTGACAATTTCATTTGACTGGAAGTACTCAGACATATACAATGGCGGTGGACAGTATGGACTATGCAGGATAAGAACGCAGAATACTACTGGCACCTACTATCTGTACTACTACTTGGGATACGACAATGATGTGGTCTCAGACTCAAACTCATCAGATGAAATAATCATGACGGCGCCCGGTTTCGGGACTAGGGACCAATGGAGGCACTTTTCGATCGACCTGTATGACATTCTGACAGAAGTGAACTGGTCGAACGTCTCTCTAAGAGAAGTCAGATTCTACGTCGGCACTGGATCCTATGTCAACTCTACTGTTCAACTGCTTGTTGATGCCTTCGAGATCAAGACATACACGTTTGGGGACCCGGGATTTGAGACCACGTTTTGGGACACTCCCACAAACCAAATAGCAACTTGGGTTCTATCCAACGGTGACGCCTCAAGGGTCACGAGGTCTGCAGATAGCCACTCCGGTGATTACTCAGCAAATCTCACTGCCACGGACGGGCAGACATCCAGCATTGCGCGTTACAGCTTCTTTACGAGGATCGAGCCCGACACGTTCTTTGACATCTCGTGGAAGATAGCAGAGATGACCGCTTCCCCAACTGATGACATCACTGCAACTGTGTGGCTCTACTTCGAGGGCGGCTATCAGGTCACCTACTATTTTGCAAAATCGCCAACGATTTCGCTCTCCAATAGTACCTACGAATCACACATAACCGTCAAGGATGTCAATACCACAGGTACATGGATCACGTATCGCTGGAACCTCACAGACCATCTAAATGCCTCATTTGGCCAGCATGTATGGAACCTCACCCAGATTCAGATCAACGCAGTTGCTGCCTCCGGACAGAACGTCGTGTTCTTGGTGGACGATATTGGTCTCTTCAATGATTTTGCGCCTCCAACTGTCAGCTCAGTGTCACAGAACCCGGTCGCGCCCATGTACTACGATCCTGTCGATGTCACTGTGGGTGCACAGGATGACAAGTCGGGTGTAGAGACCGTCACGGTCCACTACCGCATATCTGGTGGTTTATGGACATCTCTGTTGGCAAGCGAGTCAGGTGGGAACTACATTGCGACAATACCCGCACAGGGTTATGGCGAGCTGGTAGAGTACTACATTGAGGCCACCGACTGGGCAGGTAACACCGTGACCGATGACAATGGAGGAGCATACTACTCCTACACAGTAGGAGATGACGTAGACCCGACAGTATCATTGGACCATCCCCTGAATGACACGACCATTACTGGAGAGGTATGGCTCAACGCAACTGCTAGTGATGCGGGGAGCGGAATAGCCTTTGTGACGTTCCAGGTCGATGGAGTATCGATATACAATGACACCACCGCACCATTTGCATTGCTTTGGAACTCCAGAACTGTCGGCAATGGCTCAAGGACTCTATCGGCTGTCGCATATGATGTTGCAGGACGCACTACAGAAGACTCTATCACTGTTAATGTGCAGAATGATGTGGCACCACCACAACTCACCGATCTCATTGTCAGTCCGGAGGAACCACTTTACGGAGAGCCTGTCACGTTCTCCGTCGGCGCACTCGACGTTTCAGGGGTTGAAAACGTCACCATCTTCTACAGGATGAACGGTGGGTCCTGGACCTCTGCGCTCATGACACAGTCAGGGATACTGTATAGATACACCATACCGGGACAGCCTTACGGGACTGAGGTGGAGTACTACGTTGTTGCATTCGACGTCTTTGGAACAGCCGATTCCATTGGTTCCAGCTCCAGTCCACTATCGTATGTCGTGACGGATCGAATCGCACCAGTTCTCGGTGTGAGCGGTCCTTCCAACCTAGAGCCGGTACAGGGTACAGTCTCGTTCCAAGTTTCGGCCTCAGACCTTGGTAGTGGCATTGACAGGGTGGAATTTTCTGTTGATGGAACGCTGGTCGAGTCCAAGGCTGGCGGTACGTTCAACTGGAACACTCTGGACTATGAGAATGGCAACCACACCCTGACCTTCACTGCCTATGATGAGGCTGGAAACACTGCGACCTTCAGCATTGAATATCAGGTCCATAACCCGGTAGGGGTTGAGGGGATCGGAGAGACCCTCTCTTCGATAATTGCACAGTATGGCCTCAGCTTCATACTGGGAGCCGCGACCGTGGTCATCATCATTGTCGTGATAAAGATCATAGACAAGAAGAGAGGTGGTACATAGAGATCCACAGTTGAATGATGAGGTCTTGGCACCTCATCAACACTTCTTTTTTATTTTTCATGAATGTCAGACCATAGACGGTCAGCCTTGTTGCATTCCGATGCATTCAAGTTAATAGCATAGCATCATCAGTACCGAAGTGATTCACAGTAACAGAGGTCTCGATAGTGGGTCGAATAAGACGGTTGGATGATGACCTGATTGCCCTGATCTCCGCAGGCGAGGTGATCGAGGGACCGTTCTCTGTAGTGAAAGAACTAGTAGAGAACTCCCTAGACGCAGGCGCCACATCTATTGACATTGAGATAACAGGGGGAGGCATTGACAGAATAGTCGTGTCGGACAATGGAAGCGGAATCCTGCGAGAGGACTGCACCGTGTGCCTCGAGAGGTATGCAACGAGCAAGATAGCGACACGCGACGACATCGAGGGCATCAAGACCTACGGCTTTCGCGGTGAGGCTCTTGCAAGCATTGCATCCATTGCAGATGTGAGGATCGTCACACGAGCAGCTGAGGAGACCACCGGAACCGAGCTCATTGCACGCGCAGGAGAACGACCCGCAATCAGAGAGGCATCACGACCGGCTGGTACGACTGTAGAGGTGACCGACCTCTTTGCTAGGGTGCCCGCCAGAAGAAAGCACCTTGCAGGTCCAAAGACCGAGGCGCAACGCGTCATGGATGTGGTCATGCGTCACGCCGCTGTCCGAAATGACATTGGCTTTCGACTGACCCGGGACGGCGAGACCGTCATCGACTGCCCAGCAGAGCAGTCACGTCGGGACCGCCTCACGTATCTGTGGGGAACACAGATTGCCGGGATGATCATTGACGTGGACTATACTCTTGACGATACTCGTGTCGAGGGGATCATCATTCGCCCACCAATGTCAAGAGGGAGCCGCAACAGAGAGTACTTCTCAATACTGAGGAGACCGATCGAGGACAATCGACTGAGCCGTGCAGTAGAGAGCGCATACTCGACACTACTGATGCGAGGGAGATATCCTGCCTGCGTTCTTGACATCACAGTGGATGTGAATAGCGTTGATGCAAATGTGCATCCCACAAAGCGCGAGGTCAGGATCACGGACATGGACCATGTTGTTCAGGCCGTCCAGCTTGCGGTTGCCAATGCGCTCAGGCAGGACACGCCACCAGAAACCACCGCAAGTCTGGAGGACTTTATCCCCGAGAGAACAACTGAAACACTTGGTCTCACCCGTGGAGAGACAGGATCTCACGGCGGAACCGCTGAGGACTCGCATCGGGTCGGAGAACCAGTGGCACCAAGCGACGAGGTCAGGCCATCTGTTGAGAGCAGGATTCTTGAGGAGGAAGCCTCCGCTCCTGCGGACCGCGAATCAGTGCACATCGACCCGCTGGGAGGTACGTTCAAGATCGTGGGACAAGTGAAGAACGTATTCATCCTACTCGAGTTCGAGGACGCGCTCGTAGTCATAGACCAGCACGCAGCTCATGAACGGGTCATGTATGAGCGATTCCGCAGGCAAGTGAATGATGGTACTGTCACGGTGCAGGAACTCCTTGAACCAATCGTTCTGGAGATGAGCCCCGATGACGCCGAGCGTATCGTAGCAATGAAGGATAGTCTTGAGAGAGTGGGATTCTCGGTGGAAGCATTTGGCCCCAGGGAGGTCATCGTACATGCCGTTCCTGATATTCTCGGGCACCAGATCTCTGAGAGAGAGCTCATCGGTCTCATGGATGAGATTCTAGAAGTGGGACAGGACCAGCCGGTTGAGCATTTCATGGACGAGCTTGTCAAGTTGACAGCGTGCCACAATGCCATCAGGGCGGGTCAGGCATTGAACAGAGAGGAGATACGACGGCTACTTGATGAGATGGCTGAAACCCCGAACAGGTACAACTGCCCTCATGGACGACCAACAATGATACGCATCACGTACGACGAGCTTGACCGCAGATTCAAACGAATCGTCTGATGGAGCACTTGAATCTCGAATGCATTTTATTTCAGACGTGACCATAAGATTATTCAGACCCTTCAGGTCTTGAATTCAGGTCAAACATAGACCTGGCCATTTGTGGCCAAGCGTGCCACTCTGGATGTGATACGTTGACAATCGAAGACTCCAGACCAAGCTCTGTGCAGATCTGGTCCCCCTCGGACCAACTCCCCGAGAGAATCAGAAAGCTACGGGAGCACTTCTACTCTTTCGACAAGCGTAAGGAAACCAATGAGCCCATCGCGTTCACCACAGGTACCGAGTGGGACGAGCTATACTCATTTCATGACTGGGCCAACGAGCCCGCCATCTATCAGTTTCTTCCATCAATTGATGGGACCTTCAAGGCAATGGCTGTAAAGGTCGACCTTCCCGAGGACTATTGGGAACACGGGCTCGCAATGAGGCGAGCGATCTTCTTCTACGAGGCGATGGTCCACTACATGCCAACGATAATACTTAACGGCGAACTCATCGTTGGTTTCAACTTCAACACGGCACTGTCGAAGTCTCTCAACAAGGCGGAGACCAAGAAACGCAACAAGGAGATGGAGAAGTGGTTCAAGGAGGCTGCGCGACTCTCAAGACTGGGGATTGGGACAGCCTCTGCCGCACCGGGACACATCATTCCGAACTATGCCAAGGTCCTGAGGATCGGCATGAAAGGTATCGTCGAGGAGTATGAGGAGATCAAGAGGGGAAAGACCTCCGCAGAACATAGGGAGTTCATCGATGCACTGATTCTCAGTCTTGAGGGTGCGCGTGACCTCAGCCTGCGCTACGCACAGAAGGCGGAAGAACTGGCAGCGGACGAGACCGATCAGGTGAGGCGTGGAGAACTCGAGGAGATCGCACGAATCTGCAGAAAGGTCCCGTGGGAGCCGGCTGAGACCTTCTGGGAGGCGTTACAGTCACTGTGGATAACGCACATGCTTGTGATGGCTGCAGAGTCATACCCGGGTGCGGGGTTGTCACACGGACGCTGGGACCAGTATCTATACCCGTTCTACAGACACAGCATTGACAGCGGAGAACTGACCCGCGAACAGGCAAAGGAACTTCTGGAGTGTTACTGGATTAAACACAATTATGCTTACGACTTTCAGGGACGCCTCGGAATAAATCAGGGTATCAACTCCAGTTTTGGTCAGCTCATCACTCTGGGTGGATGCGGACCGAATGGTGAAGACCTGACAAACGACCTCACATGGCTTGCCCTCGAGGTCATCGAAGAGATGAACCTACTGGAGCCCAAACCGAATATTCGACTTCACAGAAACGTATCACAAGAGTTTCTGACCCGCGTTGCTGAGATCTTGGCTAAGGCACAAGGCTCGCCGTTCCTGTTGAACTTTGACGAGCACAGTATTGAGGGTCTTGTCTGGGAGGGCATTCCCAGAGAAGAGGCATGGGACTATGGAATCGTAGGCTGTCTTGAGAACACAATGCAGGGAAAGGACAGGTCAGGGACCGTGGACGTGAATATCAACCTCGTGAAGGCAGTCGAGCTTGCCCTCAACGACGGCAAGGACATGGCCACTGGAGAACAGGTCGGACCCCGGACGGGCGACCCTCTGACGTTCAAGTCGTATGAACAGTTCCTGCATGCCGTGGAGACCCAGCTCAAGGCACTGATCAAGTTGCTCGTCGACTGTGGTGCCAAGGCAGATACCCTCAGAGCAAAGTACCAACCAACACCATACCTCAGTGCTCTGATGGACGGATGTGCAGAACGCGGAAAGGACGTCAATGAGGGTGGGACAGACTGGAACTTCATCACCCTCGAGGGGATGGGTATTGCCACCTTGGCTGATTCTGTCGCTGCTGTCAAGAAGATGGTCTATGAGGACAAGCGACTTACAATGGACAAACTCATGAAGGCGATCCATGCCAACTATGAGGGTTACGAGGACGTGCGACAGCTGCTCAAGACTCGCGCTCCGAAGTTCGGTAATGACGATGACTATGCAGATGAGGTCGCGCGACATCTGTCCACCTTCTGGGCGAAGGAGACCTTCAAACACAAGAGCCCATACACAGGGCGCCGGTTCCGAGCAGGATACCTCAGCTGGAACTACTACGTTCCACTTGCACCATTGACCGCTGCCACACCCGACGGCAGAAGACGCGGAGAGTTCATGTCGGGCGGAGTCGGCGCAGTACAGGGAATGGACAAGAAAGGGCCGACTGCATCCATCAGGTCCGTCGGCAAACTTGGTCTCGAGACCGTTCCCAATGGTGCTTCGCACACGATCACACTCAGTCCCTCAATGGTGAGAACCCCTGAGCACATACAGAAGCTGGCGGCTCTCCTCAGGGCGTATATTGAGGCTGGAGGAACTGCGCTGCAGACGAACATAATCGATGCAGCAACCCTCAGAGCAGCACAAAAGGACCCCGATGCCTACTCCAACCTGCTGGTACGAGTCACGGGATACAATGCGTACTTCACGCAGATTGGGAGAGAGCTTCAGGAAGAGATCATTGCAAGGACGGAGCATAGTCTCTGATGTCAGTTCACGGACTCATCACCAACATTCAGAGGACGTCCACGGAGGATGGACCGGGAATAAGAACAACCGTATTCCTGAAGGGATGTCCCCTCAGATGCGAGTGGTGTCACAATGTAGAGGCGATCGACCCCAAGCCTCAGCTCGTCTGGCACGGGCAGAAGTGCATTGGCGACCAGGCCTGCATTCGAACATGCCCTGAACATGCGCTCACTCTCACGCGAGAGGGAATGGTAATAGACCGAGAGATGTGCACGGTATGTGGTTCCTGTGCGGAAGCATGTCCAACGACTGCCATGGAGCTTATCGGTGAGAGATGGAACGCCGAGGACCTCGTTGAGGAACTGGCGCGTGACTCGGTGTTCTTCACAACGTCCGGAGGTGGAGTGACCCTCTCGGGCGGGGAGACGCTCTATCAGCCCGAGTTCGCCATTGCCGTGGCAAGAGGTCTCAAGGAGAGAGGGATCCATGTTGCACTGGACACCTGCGGATACTACAGTGAGAAGGTTCTTCGTTCGATTCTGCCCTATGTTGATCTCGTACTGTACGATCTCAAGATCATGGATTCCGAGAAGCACCGAAAGCATACAGGAGTGCCGAACGAGAGAATTCTCTCGAACGCGCGAGTCCTGGCAGAGGTGAGCATACCCACATGGATTCGCACTCCCGTCATCCCGGGATACACGGATGATGATGATAACATCCGGGCAATAGCCCAGTTCATCAAGGACAACATGCCGAACGTAGAAAGATATGATCTACTGGCGTTCAACAACATGTGTGTTGACAAGTACGAGATGCTGGGAAAGAGATACGCCCTGAAAGACGCAGCGCTCATGGATAAGAAGACCATGGAGCGGCTGAGTCGTATTGCCAGAGAGATAGGAGTACCAAATGTACAAAGGTCGGGAATGACCAGAGAAGAAGGAAAGATTGTGAGAATACCACAGATGGAGGCTGGTTGATGTGGCTAAAGTGTTGAGCGAAGACTTGGCAGATGCATTGAGAGTATTTGAGAATCCCAAGTTCATGATCACTCGCGACAAGCACGGCGAACCTAATAGCGCTCTTGTCATGACGTGGAATGTCTTCAAGGATGACACACTGATCTATGGGGACTTCATGACTTACAAGACCCGCCAGAACATTGAGGCGGACAATCGAATGTCCCTATTGGTTATGACGATGGGCCTCGATAGCTGGCTGATCAAGGCGGACTTTGAGTCGTACCATCGCAATGATGAGTACTACGAATTCATAGCCATGACCCCCCTCTTCAGGTACAACCAGTACACAAATGCAAGAGCAGCGGGAGTGGCGCAGGCCACATGGGCAAGCGAGAACCTTCCGGTGGGCAAGCTATCGGTCCTGACCTCGTTCCTAAAGGCGAAGCGACAGCGTGGCAAGGTGCCCGTGACCGACACTAAGGAGGGCAATATGCCACACAACATTCAGACTCGTTTCAACAAGATGGCGGCAGTAAAGGTCCTCTCGTTCGTTGACGACGATGACGGGTATCCGAGAGCGTTCCCTGCATTTGGGATGGCGGCGGCTTCAACAAACACGCTCGTTGTCAATAGAGGCGAAGAGGTCCGCCGCGGGTTCAGCATTGCGGATGGGCAGAGGGTGGCGATTTCCCTCGTGACCACGGAACCACAGGTGTTCCAAGTCAAGGGCACATTTCGAGAGATCGATGCCAAGACCGCATACATTCAACTTGACAGGGTGTATGTGTGCTCGCTCCCCCGACCGGGTGAACGCGTCGACATCCCGCAGGTGCAGAGGGTCTGAGGAAGAATCATTCCTCAATCTGGAGTCGAGGCACCAGTGGCTACTAGACAGTCCGATGGCGCAGTCACACTCAGAGAGAAGATAGTGGACTTCCTCACAC
>JAGSHP010000046.1 GCA_029855925.1 Candidatus Thorarchaeota archaeon
AAGCCATTCAGTCCAACAAACCAGAAACAATGATCGAACTAAACCATCACATCAGGAAAATGTGAACAGTATTTGCAGTCCCAATTGACTTTTCACACAGAGCCCCCTTGAGCCTAAGGCTTTTATTTTGGTCTCCTGCTAGACGGTTGAACTCCAATGAATTCTTCAGAGTCCTCCTCCGCCGTGCCTGACGCGAGACCCAGCAAACTTCGAATATGGCTGCGTGAACTCAGACTGCCCTTTCTGACCGCATCTGTGAGCCCTGTCCTATTGGGAACAGCAATTGCGTGGGCACGTCTTGGGGCCTTCAACGCTTGGTATTTCATACTGACCCTCATTGCCGGAGTCTTCTTGCACTTTGGTGCAAATGTTTCAAATGACTACTTTGACCACAAGTCCGGCGCTGATGAGTTTCATCCACACCCCACCCCGTTCAGCGGCGGGAGTCGTGTGATCCAGGAGGGGCTCCTCTCGCCCAAAGAGGTATTGTATGGTTCGTTCGTCTGTTTTGGAGTTGCGGTCGCGATTGGATTCTATCTGTACCTTCAACTGGGTATTGTCATCATCATCTTGGGTCTGATCGGTGCTCTCTCCGGATTCTTCTACACTGCTCCCCCCGTACGCTTGGTGAGCAGAGGCATCGGCGAGATATTCATCGGACTTAACTTCGGAGTCCTGATGACACTCGGAGCATACTTTGTTCAGGCGGTCTCTCTTGACTGGGAGCCGGTATGGGCGTCCATTCCAGTTGCGCTCCTGATCTCTGCTGTTCTCTATGTCAACGAGTTTCCCGACTTCGAGGCGGACAGGGCTGCAGCAAAGTACACAATCGTCGTTCGACTCGGGAGACCACGCGCTGCAAAGGGGCTTGCAGTGTTACTTGCAGTCACTTACCTCTCCATCATCGTTGAAGTGTATCTTGGCATCGTTCACGAATACATGCTGTTCGGTCTGCTCACACTCCCACTTGCAGCACTTGCTATCCGTGTGGCTCTCACTCACCCCGAAGAGCCTATGCGGATGATACCAGCCAATGCTGGCACTATCATGACCCACCTCTTCATGGGTCTGTTCTTGACAACTGGCTACGTCTTGGCCGGGTTTGCTGTCGGACTCGAGGTACTAGTCCTGGCAATTGCACTGATGCTACTAATCGTTCTCAAGATTCTGAGGGATCTGACCCGTCCTCCACCAGGTCCTCCAACGGCGTAGTGAGTTACTGTCCGTAGACCTCGTCAAGGCCGTCCCAGGTGAAACCCATAGCCTCTGCAAGGATCACTGCCAGGTCCTTTGACCTCTTCTGAGAGCCCGCCTCGGGCAGCCCCTCATTGATGAAGTCCACACATGACGGGCATGCGGAGATGACCCAGTCCGCATCTGTTCGTTCGATGTCCTGGACCTTCAGTTCGTTTATCCTCAGGCAGAAGTCTTCGTCCTGAGCCCTGAGAACACCGCCTGACCCACAGCAGTACGAGTTCTCTCTATTGTGAGGGAGCTCCTCAAAATGTAGACCGGGGATATTCTCCAGGACAATCCGGGGCTCTTCATAGATGCCGCTGTTCCTTCCGGCATCACACCCATCGTGAAATGTGACTTTGATGTCGAGTTCCTTGAGGTGCTCCTTCAGACGCCCCTCCTCGATCAACTGGGCAAAGTACACGGGGCCGTACACGATCTCAAAGTCGTGATCTATGCCGAGCATCTCCTTGTACTCATGATGCCAGATCTTGTAACAGCCCGGACAGTTCGTGATGATCCTCTTCACACCGAGCTTCTTGAACTCCTCGATATTGTGCTGAGCGAACTCGCGTGCTGTGTCAAAGTCGCCAGTCATTATCAGTGGTGCGCCACAGCACCACTCCTCCTCACCCAAGAGAGTGAAGTCCTCGCCAATCTTGTCCATGATGAGCGTTGTTGCAATGGTCGCCTGTATGGCGACGCCACGATAGGACGAGGCGCACCCGACATAGAATGCGGTCTCAGCGGGCTTGCCCACCTTCTCCAGTAGACCATCTTCATCCGGATGCCAGTACGACCATCCCTCAACGCGATCCATCTGTGGCTGACCCTGTACGTTCTTTGACTTGATGAGGACGTTCTTCATCATCTTAAGTTGCTCAGGCCAGAGGTCTCGCTTCAGGAATTCGCCACGCAGAATCTCGTACACCTTCACAAAGGGAATGTCAACCTGACAGACCTCTTCGCAGCCACCACAGAGCGTGCAGCCGAACACTGCATCACGAAGACCTTCCAATGCATCATCCCTGGAGATCCGCCCCTGAATCAGAGCACGAGCGATGAGCATCTTTCCCTTTCCAGAATAACTGTCGCGTCGGGTCACCTTGTAGGTTGGGCAGGCTCCATGGCCCACCTGACAGAAACTGCACTGAGCGCAGATGAATGGCATATCTTGGAGACCGAATTCCTCAAGCATTTGGAACCTCATGTTGTAGCGCCTCATGTCTTAGACTTGCTCAGTCCTATGCTGCGCTCTTCTCGTAAAGTTGTAGCTAAAATACGTTTGCATTTCATTGATGCAGTGTCGATTCGTTTCTTCGACGACTTTTCATCCACGCCCCTGTGTTCACTCTGGCCCATCATGGATCCACCACAACATCAACACTTATATGTGCTGTTACAATATGTAGTTTCGCTACATATTGCTACGAAACCTATTGGTGATACATTATGGCTAACATCTTGGTATTGAGCATTGTGACATTTCTACATGATCTCTTCACCGCCATCTGGATCGGTGGAATGATCACGCTGGGTCTCACAGTACTACCCGCAACAAAGAGTGTCTTGGGTAAGAGTCCTGAGACGCAGAAGGTCGCAGATGCGATTCGTGAACGCTTGAGCAAGCTGACATACCTCGCCTTTATCGTGCTCATTGCGACTGGTGTGCTGATGAGCAACGCCTCTCCTCTCTTCGAGGGCTTCTTCAGTTTCACCAATGAATACTCAACACTGCTGGCAGTCAAGCATATCTTGGTGGCAGTCATGATAATCATTGCACTGTTACGAAGCATCGTTGTGCCTAAGATGAACATGCCAGGACCAAAGCGTCTTAGGTTCATGATGGCATTGCTGTTCACAAACATCATTCTCGGGTGCGGAGTGATCTTCATCAGCGGATATCTATCGGCTGTGGTGAGCGTCTCGCTCCTACCTGCTCCTTGAGCCGATGGTGAGGCTTGTACAGATAGCATACAATTTTAATCACGCTCAATAACATAGCATGACGTTGGGATAAGCTGATGAGCTCCAGAAAGAATAGCCCTCGTGCTGAAGACAAGCCATGTCATAAGTCATTGGCGCCCATCCCTCTCGTTCGTGCCCTGTTGCTGACCCTCATTCTTGCAAATCCCAGTTCCACTGGCTATGATTTGATGAAGCAGATAACCGAGTTCACAGAGGGACGTGTCACTCTCAAGACTGGAACCGCATACTCAGAACTGCGCAGACTTGAGCGATTGGGGTTTGTGAGGACAAGCCAAGAGACCGGCGGACGTCAGAAGCGTGCCTACAAGATCACTGCCGCAGGAAAGAGGGAACTGCGGACACTACTTCAGCAGATTGAGTTCAGGATTAATAAGGTTCTACTCCCATTGGTCGATTTTGCAAAGAGCAATCTTCAATCGTGACCGAGATGCCAGTGGAATCGAATGGTCAATCGCCTCTGTCTTATGGAGGTTCAGAGAACGGGTTCGGAGTAGTTGTCGACCTTTCGAATTATAGAAACTAGTGGAAAGGTTTTTAGCAAAGTATCTTTCTAGTATAAGGGCGACGGAGCCTGATCTATGGCGAGATGTTTTGTCACCGGTGGAACCGGTTTCATTGGAAGTCACATTGTGCGTCTGCTATCTGAGAGTGGTCACGAGGTGACCGTCCTGGTCCGCAAGACCTCGAATCTATCATTGATCGATGGTCTTCAGTTCGAGACCGTGGTGGGGGATGTCACGGATATGGATGGGCTCATGGCGGTTGTTCCAGAAGATACAGAGTGGTTCTTCCACAATGCGGCAATCATGGATTTTTGGGGGTCGCGTTCAAAGTTCTGGTCGGTCAATGTTGAGGGAACGCGGAATGTCCTCGAGGTCATGCGCCAGAAGGACATCCCGCAACTGCTCTATACGTCATCCACTGCGATATACGGTTTCCC
>JAGSHP010000460.1 GCA_029855925.1 Candidatus Thorarchaeota archaeon
GACCCAGACAACATTCTCAATCCTCATGTGTTCGAGGGGGTGCACTAGATGGAGCTTGCAAATCTACGGCAATACGAAGATGAGCTCTGGCTCTGTGCACGCTGTGGTGACTGCTCTCTTGCTGACAAGACCGTCGCATCCCACCGTGATGTCTACCTCCCGTGTGCGGTCAAGAACGTCCTGGGCTTCGAGGTGTACGCCTCACGCGGTCGCATCATGGTCATGAATGACCTTCTTGATGGAACTCTTGAGGTCAATGACGATCTTGTAGACTGGCTCTATACGTGCACGACGTGCAAGAGTTGTCAAGAGACCTGTACCGCAAATGCTGATGGGATTCGCCTCCCTGAGATGGTGGAAGCGCTTCGTCGTGATGTGGTCGAGGCTGGTATCACGGTACCCAAGCATGATGCGATTGAGGACTCTATTGTCAAGTTAGGCAATCCCTACAAGGAGCCCTCTGAGAAGCGCCTAGAGCTCTTTGGGGATCGTGAGTGGCCTGAAAAGGCGAAGGTTGTGTACTTTGTGGGTTGCACGAGCGCCTACCGTGAGAAGGAGATAGCCCGCACCACTGTTGAGCTCCTTGACAAGGTCGGAGTCGACTACACAGTGTTGTCTGATGAGAAATGCTGCGGGTCGGTTCTTCTGCGCCTGGGACACACTGCGCCGTTTGGAGAACTCACCGAACACAACATTGAGGAGATCAAGAAGACAGGCGCCAAGGTCGTTGTGACAGCATGCGCCGGGTGCTTCCGAACTTGGAAGATTGATGTTCCCAATGAGGGATACAAGTACCCCTTCAAGATCATGCACATAACAGAGTATATTGACCAGCTTGTCCAAGAAGGCAAGGTTGGTTTCAAGGCTCCAGAAGGAGTGAAGGTCACCTATCATGATCCTTGTCATCTTGGCAGACATGCAGGGGTGTACGAGGCTCCGCGCCGCGTATTGCAATCTGTAGAGGGACTCGAGCTTGTTGAGATGCTGACCAACCGTCGATATGCCCACTGTTGTGGTTCTGGCGGTGGTGTAAAGAGCAGCTATGGTGATCTTGCAAATGCGGTGGCGGCGAATCGTATCGCTGAGGCCGAGGACACTGGTGCAGAGATTCTGGTCACTGCGTGTCCCTTCTGTCATAGGGGCCTTGAGGACGGAGCCGAGTATGCTGGTAGTGATATGAAGATCATTGACCTTCCGACTTTTGTGCTCCCATACGTGACCAAAGGTGGAACATCACACGAGGGTGAGAATCCGTTGAAAGAGAAATTCATGGAGTATCTGAGGGCCCATCCCAAGATCTTCGCCGGGCTGAAGAAGGGTGCGATCATAGACTACGACATTGAGGGCGACAGGTTTCATGTTCTGGTCACGGGAAAGAGTGAGATTGATGTGGTTCCTGTTCGTGCCGAGAATCCCGATGTTGAGCTGATGTTCTCACCAACGGCTGTTGAGAGATTGATACGGTTTGACAATGAGAGTGACTATGCCGCTCAGTTCGGACGCCTCTTCAAGGAGCCTACCGATGATGAATGGATACGGTTCAATCTGCGACTCAATCTTGTGAAGCTGTTGATGAAGGGCTACAGAAAATTCGCACAGAAGGCAGGTCTGCTCTAGACAATTAGTCATTGCGTACTATGTTGGGCATGGATGTTTCCACAATTAACATGTTTTCCTTCTCCAGATAAGAACGGTTATCCTCTATAACCATGATGTCTGAGGAAGTCCAAGAATCCGATATGCGGTACGGACAATCCACTACATACAAAAGGTATCTTTTGATGCTGTTCACTGCCACCCCTTTCGAATGAAACAACCGTCAACCCACGCGTCTTCGCAAGAGCGATCACGAATGGGTCTGCCTCATTCTTTGTGCGCATGGGGTTGACCCAGTGGGGGAATTCATTGATTATCTCCTGAACAATTCTCTGCTATTCATCATCAAGTTCGATAAACATGTGACCCCGGCTTTTTACATACTCCAGTAGGGCATCTTCCTTCTCTTGAAGTTCATTGAGCACTTCTATGGATGCAACGATATTTCCGTCATCTATTTCGCTATCAATTATCCTCCAAAGTCCTGGGAAAACGTCACGAGGATAGCTGCGGCGGAACGGATTGACGAATGCCGAAGTGTCAAATGAATACTTCATCCAACCGCCACCGGTGAGCCAAGAATGGATTCTTCCAGTTTGTGGAGATGTTTGAGTTTCATATCAAAGATCTCAGATACATCCGTGAGCGAAATCGCATCGCCGTTCATTGCATTCATGATTAAATTGACATAGTTGTACCCCAGTAGACGAATGACCCTCTCTGCTATGGACTCACCGCCTCCTGTTCTTCTTTTTCGTCTGGGTGGTTCCATTTCCCATTCTTCAATTTTGGAGCTATAGAACTCATGTGTGGTCCTTCCCAGAATTAGCAGTCTGCGCAGAGCCACAGGCCTTGATACATTGAATCTCGAAGAGATTCTGCGAATATCCTTTTCGCTCCAACTTGGACTGCTGCCATGATTTCGTACGATAGATGTCTGTAGTAGTGATGCGCTGGGAATGAGTGCTGCTCCTGCAGCGTGATTGCAGAATGTTTCAATCGAACCATTACGATGTCCGATAGATGCAGAGTCGTGCAC
>JAGSHP010000107.1 GCA_029855925.1 Candidatus Thorarchaeota archaeon
ACCGAGATTAGGACATTTAGACGTGATGTTGCGCTCGCCCTTGCAAGAGCGAAGATATCAGAGGCGAGCAAGTCGCCGGACCTCCTTGTCAAGCATGCAATTGATGCGATTGCAGAGATTGACAAGAACATCAATGTCGAAGCAATGCGCCTAAGAGAGTGGTTCTCGCTCTTTAGACCGTCTTTGACCAAACTAGTTGAGGACCATGAACAATTCGCCCGAGTCATAAAGATGGTTGGGGTGGAGACCCCCACAAGAGAAAGGCTTGTTGAGATAGGAATCGATGAGAATCTATCTGAACGGATTATCTCATCGCTCGAAACTGACATGGGCGCCCCTATTACGAGGGAAGACTTGGCGCCACTGATGCAGTTGGCTGATGTCGTGCAGGAACTGACCAAGACACGTAGCGACTTGGAGGCATACACAAGTTCGCTCATGAAAGAGATAGCTCCCAATATTACAGCGCTTGTGGGACCACTTGTTGGTGCAAGGCTCATCAGCATGGCGGGATCACTTCTGGAATTGTCGAGAAAGACATCAAGCACAATCCAGATACTCGGCGCAGAAAAGGCGCTCTTTAGAAGTCTCAAGACTGGAACAGCGCCACCAAAGCATGGTGTGATTTTTCAAGTCCCTGAGCTATACAGTGCGCCATATTGGCAGAGGGGAAAGATTGCTCGAGCCCTGTCTGGAAAGTTATCAATTGCTGCAAGAATCGATGCGTTCTCCAAGAGGGACTTGGGACAGGAGCTGCGTGAGGCATTTGAGAAGCGTGTGAGAGATATTAGAGAGCAGAACCCTGAGCCACCTCCACCTAAGGCACAGACCTCGATTAAAGACAGACCTCGAAAGCCGCAGAGCCGGAGATACAGACGAGGCAAATCCGGGAAGAGGAGGACACGGAAGAGATGAGCCTGAGAT
The DNA here is from genome assembly GCA_029855925.1 of Candidatus Thorarchaeota archaeon. Taxonomy (GTDB): domain Archaea; phylum Asgardarchaeota; class Thorarchaeia; order Thorarchaeales; family Thorarchaeaceae; genus B65-G9. The sequence continues at coordinate 925 of JAGSHP010000107.1, forward strand.
CGACTCAATTTGATGGTGTCTTCATCGTTACAGATAAGGACAGAGAGGCACTTGCTACTAAGAGTCTGGTCCGGGGGCAAAGTGTCTATGGAGAGAAGGTCATCACGATTGAGAATGAGAGTTACAGACTGTGGTCAACACGACGGTCGAAGATTGCTGCGGCGATAAAGAATGGCCTTGAATCATTGCCAATTCAGCCAGGATCGCGAGTGCTCTATCTGGGAGCGGCGTCAGGCACAACCGTCAGTCATGTTTCAGACATTGTTGGGGAGAGAGGAATAGTCTATGCAGTGGAGTTCTCGCCAGTTTCCGCACGAGACCTTGTGTTCCTTGCCGAGTCGAGAGAGAACATAGTTCCAATTGTTGAGGACGCCAGATACCCATCACGATATGCACCACTGGTGACAGGTCCAATTGATGTTGTGTATCAGGATGTCGCCCAACCAGACCAGGCAAGAATACTCTACAAGAATGTTCGGACCTTCTGTTCATTGGGCTCGTGGGCAATGGTCGCAATCAAGGCACGTAGTATCGACTCCGTATCCGAAACGAAACGAATCTTCGATAGAGAGATTATGACATTGCAAGACCAGGGTCTAGAGGTCAGTTCACGGGTCAATCTAGCACCGTACGAACGGGATCACGAGATGGTAACACTAAGAGTGGCGGTGGACCTGTAATGGGTTCGTTCTTTGAGAAGATAATTGAGAGAGAAGTCAATTCTATCAACGATCACTTGCCCCAAGAACGCATACCATTGTCCGAACTCATAAAGGAAGACCGACCAAGTTATCGAACAAAAGATGGCCAGACCTCGGTATTCAAGAAGAGCGAAATCGAGTTCTTGTCCAAGGAAGTTCCCCAACAATATCACGCAGAAATCGAGCTACCAATCATCATCCTTAGGAGATTGGACTTGGGGAGAGGGGTTCATACAGTAGCTGGCGGCAAACCAGTCCTCTTTCTGATACATCGAGTCCTAGGAGATGTTGACCTAGGATGGAGTGATTTGTACGGGACCAAGTTGGAGAACTCATTTGCTAGGCCCCAGGTTCAGATTATCCGAAGAAAGTTGCCTACGACGACATGCTTGGGATTTGTGCATCTTGGTATGCAGAAAGGCTGAATTAATAATTCCGAGTGCTAAAAGAAAAATATACACTAACAGAATGCTGAAAAGCATTTGAATGGACTAGAGTGCTGGGAAATAACGATGACTAGGGCCCGAAATCAACTGATTGAGAACGTATGCGCTCAATTAGAGGATGCTGGGTTCGATTTGTCATCGTCCTGTGACGTGCGACCCAGCTGTTTTGACCTTGTGGCAAGAAGAGGGGACCAGTTGGTCCTCATCAAGATTCTCAACAATGTGGATGCATTGACGAAGGAGGACGCACATGCACTGCAGATGGTTGCACAGTTTTTCAATGCCGTCCCGCTGGTCATTGGTACAAAGACTCGAAGAGGAACTCTGGAGCCGGAGGCCGTCTATAAGAGATATGGTGTGCCAACCATATCACCTGTCAGTCTTCAGAAATTGATAGCCGAAAGGAATCTGCCGAAGGAGTATGTCCAACGTGGCGGGAAGTTTGTGGCAATTGATGGATCTAAGCTGAGGGAGATTCGAGTAGACCGCAACCTAACACAACAGGAGCTGGCAGACTGTGTCCATGTTTCAGCAAGGGCAATTCTTGCATACGAACGAGATGAGATGGATGTGAGCTCCGAGGTCGCGGAGAAGCTTGAAAGAGTGCTTGAAACCGATTTGATAATCCCGGTTGATATCTTGCGTGAGAGAGCTCAGACAAAGCTCAACCAGGGAACAATAGGAGTTTCCGTTTCGGACCTTGAGAGGAGAGTCAACGAGTTCTTTGAGCGACTTGGCATGAGTGTACTATGGACAGATCGAGCACCATTTCATGTTGCAGCCAAAGAGGAGGGCCCACCACTCATGTCAGGGGTTGGCTCATTGCGAAGCTGGGCGCTCAAGAAGCGAGTAGAGATCATCAAGAGCGTTTCGAAGGTGACTGAGGCAAATGCAGTTCTCATCGTAGAAGAGGGCAAGTCGGAGGAGTGTATTTCTGATGTGCCAGTCATCAGACAGCTAGAACTAGATGACATCGAAAAGCCTCGTGAATTGAAGAGGATCATTGCAGAACGTGCAGAACACTAGAAATCGCCTAATGCGGTCTGCCTGCCAAGAACCTGTGATGCGATCCTCTCAATCGACTTCCAAGACTTTCGAACAATGGGAGGAAGTTCGACCTCAGATTCAATCAGATCACGCACAAAGGCAATGCTCTTGGGGTCGGTGGGATACCCAGAACCAAAATCCCCATAGATTTCATGGTACTTGCGAATCTCTGCGTCGCGGGTCACTTTGGCGACAATAGAAGCCGCTGAAACAATCGGATATGTACTATCAGCTCGATGCTGTGCAACAAACTTGCACTTTGTAGTGGGAACCTTGCTACGGGCGGCAACAGTCTCCGCAAAACGGCTCTCAATCACATCGGCTGCATCCATATACACAATTGTAGGGGCCAGTTCATCTACAATAGATGCAAATGCATCTACTTCAATTGAGTTGAGAGAGGTCCCAGATCCTCTGAGGGCATCAATTTCGTCTGCAGGTATTCTTCTGAGAGAGATTCGTCTTGCAATCTCACGAATTTGCGTCGCAAGATACGCTCTTCGTTTGGCAGTCAGTCTCTTAGAGTCTCTGACTCCCAACTCCTCCAACTTGGGAACGTCATCAGGAAACATCGATATTCCACAGACCACTAGTGGTCCAATCATCGGACCTCTGCCAGCCTCATCAATGCCAGCCACAAGCCCCAGGGAGCGAAACTTACTCATGCTATCATCACCGAGAGCCTAGCCGCATTGCCTATTCTTTGTTGCGCATGAATGAAATACAGAAAGCTTCATATCGTCATCCGTTTTTGATTGAAATGGAGCCATGTGCTCATGCAGTCTTCGGGGACGTGGCCTAGCCCGGTATGGCGACGGGCTCCAGATCTTATGAAGATACGGGGTCATAAGAAGAGCACACTCGTCGATCCTGGGTTCAAATCCCAGCGTCCCCACCACTGCCATCTATAACTTTTTTTCAATTTGCGTCAATAGAAATTTCCTTTTTAGTTCAGCTACAACAATACTATGGAGTCGCAGGTCGGATGAATAGAATCGCCCCACTACTGGTACTGTCCCTGAGCCTTGCTCTATCAGTGACACCCATTTCCGCACAAGATGGGACCATTGGATCTCTATCCGAGATTGATTCCTTCTCCTATAGAGTGTCATTTAGAACAGCGGATGGGGCGGAACTGCTTCTCATAAGAGCAAGATTTCAGATAACCTATCTGTACCAGCGTCATCAACCATCAATCAGTCAACACTACCTGTCGGGAGCGGTTGGATTCTACTTTGGGAAGACCGCCCTGGGGCGAAGCCTTGTTCAGGAGGCTCGTGTACAACGCATCGAGTTTCGGCCACAGTGGCATGATGCGCTCGGCTACTTTCACGGCCCAGAATCGACCCCGCGCTTATTCACACTTAGCAACAACGTTTCAGACGGGCAAATGGTCACAGGAAGTATTCAACTCGATATGGACGCTGTTTCTCGATACTTGCCCGATTTTGGGGGAGTATTGGTCATTCAGGACATGGTGCTTGTGCTTGATGATGGCTCTGAAATAGTGATTACAAACGATACAATCGAGATTGAGTTTGAAAAGAACTTTAACAGAGTATTACCCGACGCTGCAAGAGTCGTACATGATGCGATGAATCATACATCTACGGCCGCAGACGGTGTACTTACCATATCACTACGCGACGCTGCATCAGCCATTGTGCTTCTTGATCTTGTGGCTGCAGTCTTCATGATGGTCTCATTCGTTTCGATTGCTGCAGTGGTCATCTCAAACCGACAAAAGCTGAAGATTTCATGTGTTTCATCACGTATTGGGCGTTTGAGAGGGAGCAGTTAGCATTCCAACCTAACTCATAGCGACAAGAACGGATGACAGAAACCACGAACTCTGTTGAACATAGAGTAACGTTTAAAACGAAACGATGTGCCAAACCGTCTTGATGGCGGCCATAGGCGCCCGGGACCACCGGAACCCGTTCCGAACTCCGAAGTTAAGGCGGGTGCCGTTGCCGGAGATGTGCGCTGCGCGAGCGCGTGACAGGCCGGCAAGCTGCCACATTCTCTCCTTTCTATGGTGCTTTATTCGGTAAGTGCGAAAATAGCGTGTAACGAAACCATTAAAGCAGAATCGAATTTTGTGCGAGTGATTTAGATGCAACTCGGAGAACCAACTGACCTTAGCTGGATTGTCAACATATTATTCCTAGTCTTCATCATGGTCTTCAGTCTGTATGGTGCCAAGATTCAGATGTGGCAATGGCTGAAACAGATTGAGGCGGGTCTGATAGAACTCAAGCGTATGGCAATTGAGTCCAGACAGACTGCAATTGATACATTCAAGAAATACGGGAAAGAAGAGAAGGAAGTGGCAACCGCTCTTGATAGATGGTTAGATTACTTCCTGATAACACCTGTTGATCTTGATCCGGCAGGAATCCTCCAGCGGCTGGATCACCTATTGGATGAGAGACGCGACAGATATCAGGAGTTTGTTGCCGAGGTTGCACCTGAGGCTAGCCCCACAGTCCACCAGAATCTGGAGAACACTCTGGAGGTCGCGCAGGTTCTCAGTCTGATATTTAGGGTAGTGAGGCACTTCTATCTCCTAGGCAAAAAGACTGGCAGTCAAATCCTAATCATGCAGATTCATATGCAAATGCCAGATTTGCTGAGACTGGCAAAAGCCTACTTTGATGCCATGGATGCATTTTCTGGAGGAAAGCCCATTGGAGATGGCATCGGGCCATTAGTTGTGACCAAGTTTGCCCACGAGTATGGAGCAACTCCGGAGAAATATGTTCAAGAGATTGGTCGAGAAGTTGGTTACTACGAAGTCGAAATGGAGGGACGGACCGTTTACGTTGTACGTGCAACAGGCCCCGGTGGCACAGTGGGCAAACCAGGTTTTGCTATCAAGAATCTAGTTGAGCAGAACCATGGTAAGATTGCACGCATAATCACTGTTGATGCTGCACTCAAGCTCGAAGGTGAAGACCTGGGGCGTGTTTCTGAGGGGACAGGGGCCGCCATCGGAGACCCCGGCCCTGAAAAGCATGCCATTGAGGACACAGCAACCCAGAACAAGATTGCAATTGAGGCAATTGTGATCAAGCAGGACGAGGCTGCTGCAGTTGGAGTCATGCGCAAGAAGATACTTGACGCGGTTCCGGAAGCGCTGGAACGAATAAAGACTGCAATCAGAAAACGTACAAAGCAAGGGGACAAGGTAATCCTTGCTGGCATTGGAAACACGATGGGTATTGGACTCTGAGGTGCAATAGATGGGATTTTTGTCAAAGATAATTGGTGTTGCATTTATTGGTGTAGGCCTGCTAGTATGGGTTGTGCTAGGAAACACCCCGGACATTATGGCCTCATATATCTGGATCTTTGTTGGTATGCTGCTGATGTCGATTGGTTTCAGTCTTGTCACGGGTGGTCGAAAGGCCAAGCCGAAGACACCCCCACCACCGACAGTCACAGAGATTCTCTGCGATAACCCAGATTGTGATTTCAAGGAGATTCGGAATTATGAGGAAGGCGACTACATCCTCAAGACATTAGATGCCAAGTGCCCGAGATGCAATAGTTCGATGACAATC
>JAGSHP010000311.1 GCA_029855925.1 Candidatus Thorarchaeota archaeon
CTTCAAAACTGGACTCTTTCAAGCGAGTTCAATGGAATTGCCAGCGGCATCATCCACAGCCAAAGGACACTTCTTCAAAGATTGAAAAGTGGAATAGAGCTGCTCATGAATGATGATGATGTCAGACTGGCTTTCTGCTTTGCTAACAAAACCATATGGCTTCAAAACAGGTGGAAAAAGAAAAGCGGTGATTTCAAATGGTGGCCATTCCAGCTCGCATTCATCCTCATGGTCCTTGAATCATTAAGCAATCAAGATTCAGAGTTTAGAGAGTTCACCGACCTGCTTTGGATTCCCACAGGGGGCGGAAAGACAGAAGCGTACCTTGCACTCTTTGTATTTGTAATGGCATTGAGGAGAAGAAGAGCCAGAAACCATGGAAACAGGGTAGGTGGCGGGACTGCAGTACTGACTAGATACACCCTACGTCTTCTCACTATCCAGCAGTTCAGAAGAATATTGAAAGTAGTCACTGCTGCAGAATACCTTCGGGTTCTGCAAACTGGTCAAGTTCGTGGATGGAGACCATCAAAGTGTAGCAATGACGAAGACTTGATTTTTGGATCGCTACGATTCTCTGTCGGAATATGGGTTGGGGGTTCAGTATCACCTAACCACCTCCGCAAGAAGGGCCATGCAATAGATGCGTTGCTAGAAAAGGGAGAATGGGGTGACCCCGCACAGGTAATCAAATGTCCCTCGTGTGGAGCGTATACGTCTGTACCGGATTCAGGCCTTCCTCCAGGTGAGAAATTGTTTCTGGTGATAATGTCTGATGAGGATCCCAACGTAATCAGGGATGCCATTGCATCCAACTCTGAATTGATGAAGAAGCTTGAGAGCGTGGACATCAAGTCGCACGGAAACTGGATGACACTTGTGTTGACCGTAGGCGACAATCGCCTGAGGGGCTATGAGATTGACGAATTATGGAGAGGGATAAGCAACCTAACACAGGCAAGACTTCTGTCATTCAGAGCATCAAGGCCAGGGTATTTCGGATGTAGCGGTGAGCCCGGACGAAAAAAGGAACGCCCCAGGGATTTCGAAATCTACTGTCCCAATCCTGACTGCGAGTTGAATCGTGAGGTTACGTATGTCGAGGGAGTACCCCTCAACCCCGGCGGTGGACGTGACATTCTCCCCGATGGTCTTGTAAAAAAGCAATCACAGTTGCCCTTTGCTGAGCATCGAGTCCCAATTCCGGCATATACAGTGGACGAACAAATCTACTGCCGATGCCCCACTATCATAGTAAGTACAGCAGACAAGATAGCACGACTTGCATTTGAACCTCGGGCTGCAGCCATATTCGGAAATGTCGACAAATACAATGCATACTATGGATACTATCGCAAGGACCTCACACCTAGCGACACGACAAAAGCCGCACTGGCTAGTGACAACTCGGTGGCCATAGACCCATTTGATCCACCAGAACTGATAGTACAGGACGAGCTCCATCTAATGGAAGGCCCGCTTGGAAGTATGTTCGGGCTCTACGAAAGAGCTGTAGAGGCATTGCTGTTACTTGCCAAGAAGAAGCCAAAATATGTTGTATCCACTGCAACAATTAGGGATGCGGAGTTGCAGGTGAAGAGACTCTTCGGAAGAGAGCTGTTTCAGTTTCCACCCTACGGGCTCGATATTGAAGACAGCTTCTTTGTGAGAACAACGGAGTGGCAGGACGGTTGGAAAGAGGACACTCCGGGGCGGATTTATCTGGGATTGTATGCACCGGGCTTGGGTCCTCTTACGCCGCAAGTCAGAATATGGGCGAGGCTCTTGAAGAGCTGCAACGACCACAGGAATAATCCCGCTGTGAAGTACTTCTGGACCGTTGTGGGATACTTCAATGCAATGAGAGAGCTCGGGGGCGGAAGAGCTCTCTATAGGGAAGACATCATTGAAAGACTAAGACATATCACGTCTGGTGTTACGAGGGTGCTCGACCCTGGAAATGTCTATGAGCTATCCAGCCGAGTCAGCTCAACAGAAATTCCCGTCATCCTTGATGATTTGGAATCAGGTGGAATGAGAAGTTACTCGGAGAATCCCGATGCAATCTTCACAACTTCAATGTTCGGAACTGGAGTGGATATATCACATCTATCGATAATGATTGTCAATGGGCAGCCCAAGACCACGTCTCAATACATTCAGGCAACTGGAAGAGTAGGGCGCAGACATGGGGGACTTGTTGTGACATTCTTGAAAGCAGGGCGGGCTCGTGATCTCAGTCACTACGAGATGTTTCCAGCATATCATCATAGAATCTATCTCGAAGTCGAACCATCTTCGGTATCACCCTTTTCGATGGGGTGTTTAGCAAGAGCATCTGGGCCGGTTCTGGTATCGTTCTTGAGAAACATGCCAAGCGCATCGGTAGATTGGTATAGTAAACAGAATGGCACTGCAATTCTTCTGCCAAATGCAACCAAGGATGTTCAGACATTTCTTCGTATTGTGACCAGTAGTGCAAGTTCAAATTCGAGTAATTCTCAAACGGTTGACAACTACTTCAAGAGCCAATGGGACAAGTGGCATAATGTTGCCACTAACCTAGACAAATCCAATGAATCCCTTTGGTTCCATGAGTGGGCATTCAAAATGCCGGAACATCATGTGGTGCTAGGAGACTCGCTCCACGAGAAGTCGACTCTGAAGGTGGTTTACAAAAACGCTCCACAGTCTCTTCGCGAGATTGAAGAAACAACAGGATTCGAGGTGTGAGAATGAAAAAGGAAATACAGCATCTCAGAAGATCACAGTTCGTTTTCACGTATGGGCCAGGTGCAATAATCGAAAGCAAAATCGGTCCCAGAATCATTCCTTCTATGAGGGAGGGACTGGGCGACCTATTCGACGCGAATATATTTCATAAGTTTGAGATAACAAATAGCCGGCTAAGAATCATTATCCAGACCATTACGGGCCACAGCGCTCGCATTCTTGCACTACCGACAAACGCGTCACTCAACAAACCTAGCACGAAAGGAATCTATCATACGTACATCTTTCCGATGTGGAGGACGTGCTACGGGAGAAAAGGAAACCATCCTAGGAACTTGCCAATTCTCTTCCGTGGAAAGAAATGCCCACTATGCAAGAACAACGAAGACTCCACTGCAGTCAGATTTGTTGCTGCTTGCACCAACGGGCATCTCGATGATGTTGATTGGCACTATGCGGTTCACTCCGATGGAAAGAGTAGTAGATGCAAGCCCGAATACTATTACTGGAGAACAGGAGGTAGCTCACTATCGGACATCGTCATAGAGTGTCCAAATTGCGGCGCTACAATCAATATGGGAAATATATACAGGATGAGGTTTCCATGCAGTGGTAGACATCCTGAAAATGAGAAGCCGTTTCATGCTGGAGGTGGCGCTTCAATAACAAAACCGGAAAGAAAGAGGGAGTGTAATGCGAGAATGAGGGTGTTGCAAAGACAGTCTTCATCACTTCGCATTCCTGAAACCATCACGCTCCTCACAATACCAGAATATGATAACTCCATATCAAATCTGCTTCAGAAACAGAAAATCGCCACGGCTGTTATCAGCATGATTAATTCGCCTACTAAACCATGTCAAGGCAAACTTGGTGAAGATGAGTTCATACACTGGTTGCAAGACATCCTGACTCAGATTCACGTACCAACCAGTTCGATTGAGGAGATAGTCAAGTACATTAGAGAAAATGGCATTTCAGAGTTTTGCCGGTTCTTCGAAAACCTGCATGGCTCCAACAGAACTTTCACAGACTTCATGTACGAAGAGTTGGAGTCATTTCTCGCAGGTCCAAGGACTACCGACAATTTCAGCATGGCTTCACCAGTTCGTGTCAAGTCCAAGGGGCATTCCGTGTCTCCTGACATGGACGTATTTCCGGTCTACCTGTTGAAAACCGTAACTGCCCAGATTGGCTACAGAAGAATGCCCTACATCCCAAGTGGCGGAAACCCCCCAAAGCGTGTTTCATCAGGAGTTTTCCTGAATGATGATCTGTGGTATCCTGGCTTTGAGGGAACCGGAGAAGGAGTATTCATTACGTTTGCAAATGGAGCTTCACCAGATCTCAAGGGTTCGAAAGCATTTGAAGAATGGAGTGCTCATCCATCTCCACCTAGCATCTTTGAATCGGAATGGAATGAGATTGCACGGGAACCACTTTTCGTATGGCTTCACACTCTGTCACATGCTCTCATCAAGACGTTATCGCTACATTCAGGCTATTCATCAACATCACTCAGAGAGAGGGTGTACGTGGACCGTGGGGGCAACAATGGGGGCATTCTGATTTACACAACGTCGCCGGGGGAGGATGGAAGCATGGGTGGCCTGACTGGTTCAGTTGACTCGTTTGAAGAGATTCTGGATAAAGCATCAGATTTGATTACGTTTTGCTCCAATGATCCGCTCTGCCATGATGTGCGCAAGTCTAAGGATGGGGCGAATGGAGCTGCATGCCATAGTTGTCTTCTGATATCCGAAACCTCGTGTGAGCACAGAAATGTTTTGCTCGACAGGCACCTGATCCTAGGTGACTAGAATTATGACCGTCATATCCATAGTTTCTACAGGCGAGAATTGGATCGGTTATGGAGTTAGATCATTTTCATCAACCATAAAAGAGTTGATCGCAAGTGCTGAAAAAGAAATAATAATGACAGTTTACGTCATTTCTGATTTGAAGATAGTCAATAGTCTGAGGAAATCGCTTGATA
>JAGSHP010000319.1 GCA_029855925.1 Candidatus Thorarchaeota archaeon
CATCGCCAACTACGGTGATAATGTCATATTCATTTTCGTCGATGCCCTCGAGATAGCGCTCCAGTTGACCAATGATGTCCTCAGGATCATAGAACCTCTCACGACGCCTGTAGTAATGGTGAGTTCGACCAAGCTGGCAGTACACACACGAATAGTTGCACGCCTTGTTAGGAATAGGACTGATTCCCAACGATTGACCCAAGCGACGTGATGGAACAATGCCAAAGACATTGGTCCACTGCTCATCATTTGATTCGGTCATTACAACTACCAATTGCGAGCACTTGCAGATAATGGTGATGATATCGCAGTCTTCCAGCCTGTGAGTTTAGACATGAGTGGATGGCTCGCGATGGGGTAACCAGTCCAGAGTCGATGGTCAAGACAATACGAATATAACCGAAGTCGTTGCAACAAATAGTTGGTAGACTACACTGGTGATTACAAATGGCAAAGTGTTCGCTCTGCGGGAAAGAAGACCTCTGTTTCACATGCCCATATTGTAATGGCGTGTTTTGCGCCGAGCACAGACTCCCTGAGAGTCATGGTTGCCCCAGTCTGCATCTTGCAAAGGACCATGCTCGACAGAAGATAAGTCAATCATTCTCGCCACTTCCAATGGATGACATCTATGTACGCGAGCCCGAGAACAAGCGTGTTCGCACTTACCGACGGGCGCCCCGCAGGAAGCGATTTTCAGCCACCGAGATCCGTCATCTCTTGATTTCCACCGTTCTTGTTATTCTCGTTTCAATCTCATTGATGGGTGGGCCTCCCCTCGGTTTCATTGAGGGCTTTGCCAAGATCGTGCTATTCGTGAGCGCTGGTTATTGGTGGTACCCTGTCTCCATAATTACAATCTTCATTGCATCATTCATGATCCATGAGTTCTCTCACAAGTTCATGGCTCAGCACTATGGACTTTGGAGCGAGTTCCGTATGACCACACAGGGATACTATCTCTCCGCCATTGCAATTCTCTTCTCATTTCCCATTTTTGGAACCGGAGTCATGTACTCCAGTGGGACCCGTTCGGTGAAGGAGGATGGAATGATCAATGTTGCAGGACCTCTCTCAAACACAGTTCTCGCCTCAATATTTGCTGGGGCCTCGCTTGTCATGGCGGGTGCATTCGGCGGCATTGCATTTCCTCTGGGATTTGTGTTCATGTACGTGATTCAGCTAAATGCGATTCTTGGTCTGTTCAACATGATTCCAATCCAGCCATTTGATGGAGCGACGGTGTTGCACTGGAACAAGATAGTCTGGGTAATCGTCACTGCAGCACTGGCTACGCTTCTGCTCTTTGGCTACTTTGTACTGCCAGCAATGTTGTAGATAGTTGATATCCACGCTGTGAGCGATGGCATGGTTCGCATATTCTGTTAGTAATACAGTCCTTCTTAGCATCAGGCCGTCAGTTATCTCCAGATAATGTTGTGGAGTCGTTACTTTGCAGCAAAGGCCACAGACAGTCACTGACATTGTTGAGTTATCGGTTTCAGCCTGGTTCTACCGAAACAGAACAATCGCCGGATTCGACAATCCTGCCAGATCGCTCTATGTCTCCATTCGCGAGATTGTTGAGAACAGTCTTGATGCTTGCGAGGATGCTGGCGTTGTTCCCGCAATTGAAGTAACCTTGAGGCGAGTGGGGGGCAGTGAATTGTCGGACAGGCTGACGCAGGGACCCCAGACATTCTGCCTCACTGTTCACGACAACGGTACCGGGATACCACGCACCGCCATTCCCAAACTAATTGGAAAGATGCTGGCAGGAACAAAGTTCACTCTGCGACAGACGCGCGGAACATTCGGTCTTGGTGGCAGTCTTGCTCTGCTCTATGGCCAGGTCACAACACAACGTCCCGTTGAGATCGTCACCGGACTCAAGGGCGACCCGTTCAATACTCGTCTGGTCATGCGGCTGGACATAGAGACCAACACGCCCATAATTCTCGAAGAGACACAGATTCCCAAGGATCCATCATCGCATGGGACGAGTATCACGTTCTACCTTGAGGGGGACTGGTTGCGTAGTAAGAGAAAGATCGTCGAGTACTTTGCTCAGACCAGTATCATTGTGCCGTATGCATCTATAATATTCACAAGTCCCGACGGCACTAGGTTCGAGTACCCACGTGTGATCGACTCAATGCCACGCCGACCACGTGAGATGAAGCCGCACCCACGTGGGATCGATGTAGAAACCCTGAAGAACATGATTGCCAACACTCGGTCGAAGAGCATTGCAGCATTCATGACAAGTTCCTTTCAGAGAGTCGGAAAGAGCACAGCGACTAATTTTCTCAGGGCTGCAGGGATTGATTCCACGCGAGACCCTCACAGTCTGAGCGACAAGGAGCTCTTGAAAATGATGCAGGTGCTTGCCTCGTTCAGCGGGTTCATCTCGCCATCGTCGGAATCGTTGTCGCCGGCGGGGGTCGACTTGCTCGGGGCAGGCATTGGCAGGCTTGAGCCAGAGTTCACGGCTGTCACCCAGCGTGCGCCCAATGTACATGAGGGTCACCCATTTGTCGTGGAGACCGCTGTGGCGTTCGGTGGTGCCCTCCAGCCTGGCCTGCGCCTCTATCGCTTTGCCAATCGGATACCGCTGCTCTATGATGAGGGGTCCGATGTGTCCACGCGTGTGATCCGTGAACTGAATCTGAGAAACTATGGTCTGCAGCAGACCGATCCCCTAGCCTTTCTTGTGCACATCTGCTCGACGCGAGTTCCCTACAAGACGGTGGGCAAGGAGTACATTGGTGATGTGGACGTAGTGAGACGGGAGATTCAGCTGGGACTGCAATGGTGCCTCAGGAAGATTGGTGAGGACGTACGAAGGCATCACAGAGTGCAGCGGAGGCAGAAGCGCGAGAACAAGCTTCAGAGATACTACACATTCATGGCGCATGTGTTGTCGGATGCCACTGGTCGCGAGATAACGACTCGCCATCTTTTCGGAGAGTGATCGAATGTCAAGTGGAGAAACTGTACGGTCTCATCGTGATGATGTCCTATCACTCATTGGAACGGTTCTAGATACTCTCGCGGAGACCATCGAAGATGGCGCCTATCCAGAGATAGGATACTATGGTTCATCAAAGAAGAATGTCAACTATGTTCCAGGTCGCGGCTATGTCCCAATAGATGAGAGGCCGTCGTTCCTCGATGGTCGAAAGGTGGAGAGTGCCAAGACGATTGCTTCTCTGATCTATGGCCTCACCCGGTTCAAGGAACACTTGGAGCAGGGAATGTCCATGAGCCTGCGAGACTTCTACTACATGCACAAGGTCAAGCATGTCCAAGAGGTACTGAAGATCGGTGACCAGTCAGAGACCAATCGCCTCATCAATTTGTGTGAGAGAATACTTCGCGTGGGCGGGGACTCCATGCCCCGTGAAGAGTTCGGTGTCGTGAGCTCTCCCAAGGGAACTTTCTATGGTGATGTCACTCTCACCGACCTGTCTGGAAAGCGAATCAACTGCTCCGAGGCTGGTGAGTACGGGTGGTTCATCTCCTCTCGGCCATTTGACGTGTCGATCCATGATATCAACATAGATGCGGCGATTCTTGTGGAAAAGGAGGCAATGGCCCGTAATCTCATCGAGCTGGGCATTCCCGAAGAACTACGCGTTGGCGTTGGTTCGCTGTTTGGGCAACCTGGTAGAAACATGCGTGCATGGATACGCCGACTTGCTGATGAGGAAGTTCCTATTCTCGTGCTTGTCGACATGTCCCCATGGTCGCTGAGAATCTTTTCAACGATCAAGGCGAACTCAATCGAGCTTGCAAACATTCGTGGTCTTGCCACCCCGGAGGCTCATCTTCTGGGACTCACGACTGATGACTTCTGGTCCTCTGATGGGATGCTTGCAGAGATAAAGCACTCCCTTGAGAAGATGTCAAAGTCGGACATCAAGTGCGCTCAGCAGAATCGCAACATACCTGCCATAAGTCAGGACAGGATTCTTCGACGCGAGAATGAGCGCCTGTTGCGGGAGGGGCGGAAGGGAGAACTTGAAGCCTTCAAGGCCTTTGGTCTTCCCCTCGACGAACTACGCAAGACGTATATTCGATACATTCGAAGTAAGGCTAAGCGCCTTGGCGTGAAACTCTTATAGTCCAAAGGTATCGTGATAAATGGAGGCAACTTAATGTCCACAGAGAGAGAGGAATTAATCAAGACTATCGATACACTCAAAGACACAATCGTCAAGATTCTAGACTCGAAGGAGCAGCTGGAGGCCGACGCTGAAGAGGCACGCAATGCTCGCAGAGAGGCTGAAGAAAAAGCCTGGGCTGCTGAAGAGAAGATCAAGGGCATCACGGAAGAGCTCGAGGCGAAGAAGGCGGAGTCCGAAGAGTCCAGCAAGAAGGTTCAAGAGCTCGAAGCCGAGGTGGCTGAGCTCAAGGGAAAATTGGAGAATATCGAATCGAACAAGGAAGAAGAAGTGAAAAAGCTCATCGAAGAGCGTGACGCTCTGAAGAAGGAAATGGATGAGATCACCGAGCAATTGACCCGTGTATCTGAGCTCTACCGAGAGACTGCGGCTGAAAAGGACAAGTTGAAAGAGAAGGTGGATGTCAGCGATCTCCTCGCCATCTACATAACCCTCATTGAGACCGTCTTTGGTGGCAAGCCACACGCTCGAGTTCTCTATACACTCCACAACACAGGAACTGCAATTCCTCGGAAGAATATCGAGTCAAGCACTGGCATTATGGCGACTGCTGTCATCAAGGCAATTCACGATCTCAGAAATGCGGGACTCGTTAGTTATGACGAAGAGACCCAAGAGGTCAGACTCATAAAGGACATCTTCTAATTCATCTATAGAAGATCAAGTCTATAGAGGAACGTTGATGGTCATTGCCACGTAGAGTAAAGTATCCCCCATCCCTCAAGCGCTATGTCAATTCCCATGGTCTTAGTGACAAGCTGCGTTCAATAGTACAGCTACTTGGTGATGATGCTGAAGATGTCATCACTTGGTCCACCACCGAGGCGAAGCGTAGAATTGAGGAGGGAGTGGTGGAGAAGAACACTCCCCTTGGAAAGATAATCTACGATATCATTGGTGCAGAAGCGGCAATCCGTCTTGTTCAACAGAACGATGCGCGTGGTCGCATCACAACCAAGGCTGAGGTAAAGCAGAAGACTGGACAAAAGGCGGAGATGCCGGTTCTATATAGGGAGGCTGGTCTTCGCCATCCCCAAGAGGCACGGAATCTGCGTCACAACATGTTTCACGAGGCATTCGTGAAGTGGGTGAACAAGGTGTTCCCCGATGTTGAGACCAGCGTTCCCAAGACTGGTTTTGGTTCAGGCCTCACTCCCGACCTCATGATCACGCATCACGACCCAGAATGGACTATCTCTGTCGAATACAAGGGATATCGTTCGATTACTCTTCTCAGTGAGTCTGAGTTGCTCAAGGGTCTACGGTACCAGGCAGCGTATGGTACAGCATGGTTGATCACCACGACGAATAAGACGGTAAGAAGCCTCTACAGCGGAACCCTTCGATCAGAAGAGTTGGTCAAGAACGGCATCCCGCGGCTCCAGATGATAACTCAGCGGAAGGCGTACACAGCTGAGCAGCGTGAGAATCGAGGCATTGCACGAAAGGGGATAATGCATCTCGAGAAGCATAGAGGTGATAGACTCGGATGCAAACTCATCAGTGCTGAGGACTTGATTGAATCCTGCAAGGCTGGGCGACCCCTTAAGGGATTGGCCATTACAAACGGATTCGAATATGTCGATCTTCTGAAGTCGGAGGGCCTCAACAAGGAGGCTGAGAACGTTCTCCGAGTGATGAAGTCACCAACTCATTCCTTGTACAGCGACACGGTCACTTCGGTTCGCCTCATTGAGTGAGGAATACGTTTTGGGAAAGCTTATCAGTACATATTCTAGTGGTATTTTGTTCGCTTAGTAAATGCGCAAATGACCGCTCCTATTTCCCGGAGGCCGCAGGAATGCATAATCAAAGTGCGATGGAAGTAATGCAACTGCTCAAGGAACTCCTTAGAGACCTGTCCAGGACATCCCCGATTCTTGGCGCGGCTATCTTTTCAGTTGAGGGACTCCCCCTTGTGAGCTATTTCCACACAACCACAGAGGATGTGTCTGTTGCTGCGATAATTGCCAGCGCATACGCCGCAGGTGAACAGACCGTTCGTGAGCTTCGTCAAGGTGACTTGAAGTCTATCATCATTGAAGGGACTATGGGAACTTCTCTCATCATTTCAGTGTCCGGTGGCTATCTGTTGACTGTCACAGCTCCCGAGAACGCAAAAATGGGATTGGTCTTTCATGATGCGAAGAGGGTTGCTCGAGAGATCAGTCGTCTTATTCAAGAGCTGGCGTAATGAAACATGCATATCGATCGGTATCCCTACGGACTTCACCCATGCTGGTCAAATGACCACACAAACGTGTGGGAACGCATTCATCTTCCTGTTGCCCCTCGTTGTAATGTGAAATGTATCTTTTGTGATCGGCACGGTGGTGCCTCATGCCACATGCCTGTTCCAGGGCGCGCCTATCGCGTAATGAAAGTTGAAGAGGCACTTGTCCGACTCCAAGAGGAACTGGCCAAGCGGTCCAATCTGAGAATCGTGGCCATATCGGGTCCGGGCGAGCCTCTGTACAACAATCAGACCTTTGAGGTTCTGGAGAACGCCTCTCGGCTTGATTATGACCTGGAGTTCTGCCTGAGCACAAACGGAGTCTTTCTCTACGACTCTGTTCCTCGACTTGCGCGAATTGGTGTTCGCACTGTGACTGTGTCAATGAGCGCGGTGCGACCATCCACGGCAGAGAAGGTATATGAGTGGGTCAAGTTCGACCGCGAACGGATCTTTGAGGGGTTTGGCGAGACAATCATTCAGCGACAGCTCGACGGCATTAGGCGAGCCGCTGCAGAAGGAATCTACATCAAAGTAAACTCGGTCTTGATGCCTGGTATCAATGTATCCGAGATGGAACTGATTGCAAAGGAAGTTGCAAAGGCGGGTGCAAAATTCCACAACATAATGCCCCTTGTTCCATGCGGGACGCTGAAAGACATGCGCCCACCATCCGAGGAGGAACTGGCAAGCTCTCGGGCTCAAGCAGCACGATACATTGGACAATTTCTAGAGTGCAAGGCCTGTCGTAGTGACGTTGTGGGGATTCCAGGGCATGACACGATTCTCTAGCCGAGCCCCTGTAGACGGAGGCATCCCTCATCGAGAAGCTTGTTGATCAAAAACCAGATGGCATTGGTGTCATATGGCAATGATTCCAAGACCGCACTTATCTCTCTCCCATCTCCAAAGGCGTCCAATACACCCTCCACAGCATCTCCAAATTGCTGCTTGAGCATTGCTATGGCAAGGTCCGTGCAGCTCTGAACCTGCAAGACATCCC
>JAGSHP010000386.1 GCA_029855925.1 Candidatus Thorarchaeota archaeon
CGTACATACCGTGCGCACCAAATCCCTTGTGACACAATTGTACTTGACATTGCCTACATGGAAGAGTATCGGATATTCACATGGGACCCAAAGGTTTTCCCAAATCCACAAGAGTTCACACAGGCCCTGGCTGAGTTGGACTTCAGAACCATGGCCATAATTGATCCGGGTGTCAAGCTCGAAGAGGGTTATGGCATTTATGATGATGGTCTGGAAAAAGACGTGTTTCTGCGGCAAGATGATGGCTCGTTATATGTAGGTCTGGTCTGGCCTGGCGAAACAGTATTTCCCGACTTCTCACGCCCGGAGGTGCGCGACTGGTTTGCATCGAAGTACATGTTCCTCAGATCGTCGGGCCTGAGCAACAGTAGTTGGCTTGACATGAATGAACCCTCAAACTGCATCTATGAGGGCCTAGTGGAAGAATATTCCATGAAACGTGTGGTCGATTGCAATGGTGACCCTTGGGAGGAACGTCTTCGTAACGTATATGGCTTGGGCATGTGCGAGGCCGCATTCAATGGCATTCGTGCCGCACATCCCGGGAAGCGACCATTCATTCTCACAAGATCGGGTTTCGCAGGATACCAACGATATGCAGCCACATGGACTGGCGATAACAAGTCCACTTGGGAATATTTGCGTCTCTCCATTCCCATGTTGCTGAACATTGGACTATCGGGAATCCCCATTTGCGGAGCGGACGTTGGCGGCTTTTCGGAGGATGTGACTGGTGAGCTGCTCGTACGTTGGTATCAGGTTGGCTGCTTCTACCCATTCTTCCGGAATCACTCAAGGATGAATACGACCCGTCAAGAACCTTGGCTCTTTGGACCAGAATGCGAAGAGGCAATCCGGACCGCCGTACGCCTCCGCTATCGCCTACTGCGGTACTTCTACTCACTTGCATGGCTTGCCAGCCAAACAGGGCAGCCCATCCTGCGTCCGCTAGTCATGGAATTTACAGACGATCACGCAACATACTCACTTGATACACAGTTTCTCGTCGGTTCACATATCATGGTCGCTCCAATTCTTGAAGAGGGCGCCACTTCACGTGAGGTCTACTTTCCTGAGGGGACGTGGTACTCCTTCGAATCGGATACTATCGTCCGCGGTCGGTCCACAGTCGAGATTGATGCTGCTCTGGAAACAATCCCCATGTTCATGCGTGGCGGTGCAATCATTCCCACGGGCAATGTAGTCCAGCATACCGGTGAAGATCAGGGTGACCTCACAGTCCTGATCTACGCCGGGGGTGACGGCGAATTCACACTCTACGAAGATGATGGCATATCTGAAGACGCTAGTCACCCCAATTTCTCAACAGTTCATTTCAGTGTGACCTCCCATGACGATAGTTTCTTGTTGATGATCGGTCGCCGAATGGGTGATTGGACCCCTCCACAACGGTCACTTGTGCTTCATGTGTTCGGGCTGCCCTCAACCTCTAAGATTGAACTTGACGGTACAGCAATTGAGACCGTTACTAAGGATGGTGGTATCATTATCACAATGCATGACACTGGACACGAGCACAAGATTGCGATAAGTCACCACTAGACAAGTTTCATATTCGCTCCGCTATTCTTATATCGCCAACAGTTGACACAATCCTTGCTCATGGGTCGGTGGTCTAGCTTGGTATGACGCTTGGTTTGGGACTCTGTGACAGCAGTCCCAGAGCAAGCATCCAAGAGGTCGCGAGTTCAAAAACCGTGGGACCACCCCACAGTTGAACTAATCTCGTCCGGCCCACCAACCCATTATTTTCTAGACTTCGGCAATAGCCGAAATTATTATCTCTTCTTGATTTCACAGGTGTCTGACCAAGGCTGAAAGGTGACCATAGGCAAGCAGTATGGTTTGTGATCATAATGTCGCTACAGACAACCATCCGCGAAAGGCTCGCGCGGCGAATTGCTGGGGAAATTGCTCTCTCCGACCATCCGGGTCAGACCATGCGAGTCTGGAGAGAACGATTTCGAATTCCTCAGGTTGTGCTTGCAGACCATCTAAATGTCAGTCCCAGTGTCATCAGCGACTACGAGTCGGGGCGAAGAAAGTCACCTAGCACAAGTACTATTCGACGTTTTGTGATGGCCCTGTTAGATATTGACGAACAGGAGGGTGGTCAAGTCATTTCTGCTTTTGTGCGTCTAATGGACGTGAATCTTGTCGACATGAACATTGTATTGTCGATGGGTGAGTTCACTGCGCCTATGACCGCTGGCGAGTTCTGTGAAAGGCTCGGATGTGAGATTCTGGCCGGACATGAATACCTGGATCGCGAGGTGTATGGGTATTCCTTAGTAGACATCGAATCCGCAGTGAAGGAACTGGGCAGTGATGGTTTTCTCAAACTCTTTGGAGCCACAACTGAGTGGTGTCTACTATTCACTGGAGTCGCCACTGGTAGAGCCCCCATGATTGCTATACGGTCACAAGAGTTCAAACCACCCCTGATTATTCTTCATGGCACAGAGCATGTGGACCATCTGGCTTTAGATCTATCAATGCAAATGCGGATTCCTCTTGGTCTAATCAAGACGGACTCAACTGATACCCTTGTGAGCCGTTTGGAGGAATTGGTCTCTTAATTCAGAATCAAATCAAGGATTGCCATCCTAGTGACCACTCCAGCCTCTACCTGATCGAAGTAACGTGCTTGAGGTAGAGAGTCTATTTCGGGGTCCAGTTCATCCACTCTCGGTAATGGGTGTAGAATGATTGCATCATCAGGCATCTGCTCAACATCTTCTCTCTTGAGTCGAAAACGCCCCCTCACAGCATCATATTCTCTAATGTCCGGGAATCTCTCCTTTTGGATTCTCGTCATGTAGACAACATCCGCCTCATTGATGGCATCGTCTATATTGTCAACCTCTACGACCGTGAGGCCCGCCTCTTTCATGACCTGGATAATTGAGGGTTTCATTTGCAATTGCTCGGGGGCTGCAAGCGTGATCTTAACATCATACTCTATAAGAGCCATTGCAAGTGAATGGACCGTTCGACCGTACTTGAGGTCACCACAGAGAGAAATATTCAGCCCATCAATAGTCCCCTTCATCTTCTGAATAGAATACAGGTCAAGAAGTGCCTGTGTTGGATGCTCCTCAGCCCCACTACCTGCGTTTATGACGGGGCGATTCGAAAACTCCGCGGCCACTCGAGCCGAACCATCAAGTGGGTGACGCATTACAATCACATCTGCATATCGCTCTACTGTACGAATCGTATCAGCAAGAGTTTCGCCCTTCCCCCCAGCGCTTGAGACCCCCACATCAGCAAATCCGAGAACGCTCCCACCAAGTCGAAGCATGGCACTCTCGAATGACAATCGCGTTCGAGTTGAGGGCTCGAAAAACAGGCACGCCATGATTCTTCCGTTGAGCAGTTTACTTCTGGTTACTGCGATCTCTTCCATCTCTGCGGCTCGCTGAAGAATTAGGTCGATCTCGTCACGTGTCAAATCATGAATACTAATCAGGTTGTGAAGGGCACCCATCCATGCACACTCTTTTCGGTTTGATATAGTGAATCCATAGCCTGTTTTAATCTTTTGTCACGTTATCTTCTCCATTTCTGTTCCATTACGTCCATAGCGCCTTGGGATGTCCACTCTCTTGAACTTGAGACCAGCCTCTTCTGCAATCTCAGCTGCAAGAGCATCCTCGTACTCCTCAATATAGATGATTTCTGTTATTCCAGCATTGATTAGCATCTTAGTACAGATACTACATGGCCGTGTCGTGCAATAGAGCTTGGCCCCCTTGATACTCACCCCATGATAGGCTGCTTGGATAATCGCATTCTGCTCGGCATGCAGTCCTCGACACAGTTCATGTCGCTCTCCGGACTTTATGCCCAGTTTCTCTCTCAGGCACCCAACTTCACTACAATGTGGTAATCCTTTGGGTGCTCCATTGTAGCCAGTTGAAAGGATCTGTGAGTCCTTTACAAGTAGAGCCCCTACCTGGTTTCTAAGGCAAGTGCTACGAGATGACACTAGATCTGCTATTTCCAAAAAATACACATCTTTGCTCTTTCGCGGCAAGTCCTATCGTTCTCCTGTGAAATGACGCCAGCGCTATTACTTATAGAGATTCTCACGAAATAGACCCTGTGTGAAAAGTCTAAGAGATTAATCCATTTAGTCCAACAAACTAAAAGCAATGACCGAACTAAATCGCTACATCAGGAAAATGTGATCAGTATTTGCAGTCCCAATTGACTTTTCACACAGAGCCCACGAAATAAGACCACAGATAACAAAGGTAAAAAGATGTAGTATCTCTCAAATCACTGAATGCCGACTATTCTGAGGTATATGTCATCATGAAACCTCAAAAAGACAAGGTCATCGTATGGCCCGCCTATCTTGACTCTACTCTGACCCGTTCAAAGGGTCGACGAATTCCTGTAAATCTCGCCGCACCGGGCGTGACAATTGATATTCTAAAACAGGCTGCAGACTCAGTCGGGCTGGAGGCATCAGTTGAACCAGACAAGCTCTACCCCCGTGATTGGACACGCAATCCCGGATATTTGATTCTTGACAACTCTGCACATCATAAGAAGAAACGACTACTACTGATGCTCGCTAAGGGCGCGCGCAGAATAGTTGCCCAGCGACAGGCGGCACGTATGGCGGCAGAGAAGAGGAAGGGCAAGAAGAAGAAGAAAAAGTCTGGTCATAGGAAGTAGAAGAACATTGAGGCGCCTAGGCACACTTCTTCATATTACCACTCGTGGATCACTCATAGTGCGAACCGACAAGACTCCACCTCTGGGTGGTATAGTCTTGGACCGACATGCACACGCAATTGGCAAGATTGTTGATGTCTTTGGTCCTGTAAAGGCGCCTTACGTTGCAATTCGCCCCTTCAAGAGCAAGTCCGGTGCATCCGTAGCTGGCAAGTTTCAGGTTGGGGATGTTTCACAGATCACGCCTGACTCCATCCTCTATGTGAGTGACCGCCCCGATAAACATGAAAAGGCGCGAAAGAGGCGCAGATGAGTTTGCTCCATTTTACTACCAACCGTTGATTGTTCAATAATGTACATTACCGTACGTTTTATTACTCCATTGTGCATGTAGCTTCCGAATATTAAATATGGGGCCGCGTAATCTGTCTGGTCTTGTCGTGTGTCTCTCATTAAGGTCATTGAAATGAATGTAGCCGATCAAATCCTGAAAGCTCTTAATGCGGCAGGGACAAAGGGGCTACTTCTGGAAGAGCTGACCACCAGTCTTGAGATTGATGCAGAGATAATAACGACCACAATTAGGCAATTGATGTCAGAGGGACAAATAATGGCAAAACAAGAACTGGAAAAGACGAGATACCTCCTAAGCGGACAGACAACTGGTGAAGTGGAACCAACAAGCCTTGGCGATCTGAATGGATGCCCCTGTTTCCACTGCCTGAAAATAAGCAAATGTGGTGCCCGGCAGCCGGACTCACCAATCTCCTGTAGTCGCCTTGAGGAATGGCTTCTTAGCTTTGATTCCTGATGGTCGCACTCAGCCTTTCTTCGGCCCTTCAGCCAGTAAATAGATCTCAGCACTAGTGCGTCGCGATGCATCTGGTTTAATCAGTTTCACAGTAGAGAACAGGTCTCGTACCATATGCATGAACTCTTGGAATCCTGGACCCTGAAACACTTTGGCTAAGACCTTGCCCCTGACCCCAAGAATTTCATGACCCAGCCTAATTGTACGTTCAGCAAGCTCGAGCTGTCGTGCCACATCCAACTCCCAGTTGCCAGAAACTTTTGGAGCACAGTCCGAGAGGACCAGGTCCGCAGTACCCCCAATCA
>JAGSHP010000195.1 GCA_029855925.1 Candidatus Thorarchaeota archaeon
CCATAGACGAATAGACATAGTCGAAGGTCTCATCGTCGAATGGTATGGACTCGGCAAAACCATTCTTGAACTCGGGTGGGAATTTCTCAAGAGCGTGTTCAAGACCAGAATGATCGCTCTTGTCGCCCAGATGCGCCCTGACCATTCTTGCAAACTCGTCTTCTGCAATTCTCAGCAACTTCTCGTTCGGCTCGATTCCAATGATGCGCACCGGAGAGTTATCCGTCATGTGCCCTCGCAGATAGTAATAGGTCCAGATGGCTGCTGTTCCCCATCCAGTGCCAGAGCCAACGTCTAGAAACGCGCCAGGTCTGTTCCAAGCGCCTGTGAGAGCAAATGCAGTACGCCGGATCTGCTCATAGAGGTGAGAGGAGAGGACGTCATCCCAGTTGAAAAGGTTCATCCCTCCAGTGAATGTGAGAGGGTGCCCGCGAAGCCTGTCAGGAATCGCCCGCGCATGATCCTGCCACAGGTCGTCCATTGTTCCCTTAAAACACGCAGGGAGGACCCAACCGTCATCGATGTGTTCTTTGGCTTGGTATTTGTCGCCCTTCACTCTCAGAAGGGTTCCGTCCTCGACCAATATGTCTAACATATACTCAAGGAACTCAAGATCCGTATAGTCAAAGTGAGAGAGGATCTCATCAGCGGTTCTTGGCCGCGACAGATACTCAAACCATCCCTCATCTCGTAGCGTACGTATCACGTTGCCACGATAATACGCATCGACTTCCTTTCGTAACTTTCCAGTATTAATACCGACCTTCATCAGTTCCTTCCAAGCTCGTGCCTTTGATGTCATTTCAATCCCCCAATTAGTTATCCAAGAAGACCGCGCCGATTGATGAAATCAACCATCTCAAAGATTTCTTTGATCTCTGACCAGTGGCCGTCCTCAATCAGATCAATCAGTGATGACTGTCCCATCAATAGTGGCCTGAGAATAGTCTTAGCCACAGGAATCCTAGCTCCGACTCGCTCCACAATCTTGCTGATCCGCTCCTGATAGGGCGTAGTGACGACTGTGAAGATCATCGAGTCAGTAATGAGTCTGTGGAGAGCTTCAGGGTCCAACTCAGGATTATCATTCAGTCCCCGCAATGCGGCCTTGACGGCTCGCTGATTAGTATATGAAGAGCCATGATCATCAAGAAGCCCGGTGGCGAGTCCCTTAATTGCAGGGGTGATGCGAGAGTCCTTGACAGACGCGAACACTACGTAGTCATTGGAAACCCAGATCTGAACCTCCATGTCTGCCAATGTCAGCACAATGTGGTCTTGTGCTTGTTCGTAGACCTTCTCGGCCTCCTCTACTCGTTCCATCACGAGCCGTGCCAGCTCGGTTGGCCGAAACTCCTCAGGACAGAGATACGTCTGCACCCAGAACCGTTGCCTATCAATCAGAATGAGGAGTTTGAGATATTTGTGGTGCGTCAAGCCAGATTCTTGATTCGGGTGGACGGCCAGACTTTGATACATCTCATCACCTGTAGAACCAAGCGGCTCAGAGTATGCATCCCGATAGCCTCGGAATATTCCCTCATGGTCAACAACAATGGCATTATAGTGTCGCTCAGTTTCGGTCTCATGTGAGACGCGCACGGTAGTCAGTTGCATTCCAAAATAACTGGAGTGCGATGTCTTAGACTCATAGGTACGAGGATCATCGACGTTAAAGCGCACAGGCGCCCCACAAATCTTGCATTTGAACTCTGTAGTTAGTATTGTTCCAGATTTACTCGGTTTCAGCAACCATCTTTGCCTCCTTCATGAAATGTTCTTCTATCCACTGTTTCAATGTATCAATCCCCTGACCAGTGATACAGCTGGTTTCGAAGTAGGCCTGAACCTGAGGAGTGTTTTTCAGCACCATGTCAACAAGCTCTGCATCAAACGAGTCAGGGAGGTCAATCTTGTTACGAATGAGAACAAACTGTGGCGGTGTATCTGACGGGTATGTGGAAAGCCCGTCCTCGATCAGTCCAAGCCATTGTTGGAGGTCCATAAGAGATTGTAGACTGTCCGAACTAAACACAAGCAGAATCAAGTCTGTTCCGCCGAATGCCAGTCTGCCAGCATCTCGGAAGGGATGGACTGCTTGGTCGAGTTGCCCTGCGATATCAATGACTTGAAACGACCCCGCCTTAGTCCCGGTCACACCGTTGGAAAATCCTAATGATTCAATGTTGAGGAATAGAGTTCTCCGATATCCATTCGAGGTGTCAGCGAGCGTCCCTTGCTTTAGCATGTGTAAGAGACTTGTCTTCCCAACTGCTCCCGAGCCTGCAAGCAGCATCTTACGTATCCGGTGCTCTTGTTTCATCTGTTTCAGTAGGGACTCTGTCTTCATGACAGAGTCGCTATGCTCCAGTTGCATATCCATTGCTACTAACCCGCATATGGCCCCACAGGGTTTGGTCCCATGATAGTTGTATAAAATCAAGATATAAGGCTTTTTATTAATGTACCATCATAGTAAAGTAAGCAAATAGTGAGAGGTCTATCAG
>JAGSHP010000149.1 GCA_029855925.1 Candidatus Thorarchaeota archaeon
CATAGATCTTGTAGACAATGAACAGTGCAAAGTTCACTCCAAACGGGAAATAGAGAATGAGAGCCAACCTGTCCATGTTTCCAAGGATCAGTGCGGCTGCGATAGTCGCACCTATCGGCAATCGACCCACATCCCCCGGAAGCGCTTTTGCCGGATATTTATTAAATATCAGAAACGCCAGCATGGCACCAAGGAGAGCTCCTGAGATAATTCCCGCATCCAAATCTGCCGGACTGAGCGTTTTGTTGGAAACAAAAGGTGATGCAAACACGAACAGAAGTATGGCGGATGAATTAATGGCAGCCAGTCCTGTTTCAAGACCATTCATTCCCCCGTACATGTTTGTAGAGTCAATGATGAATGTCATCATTAGAGGGACAATGACGAGTGGGTACAGTATTCCAAGATTGATCGTGCCAATCAGTGGAATTGACATGGATGAGGTACCAACCTGCATGGCCATCATTGGTATTGACGCAACTAGTGGTAGCGCAATCTTTGTGCGGTTCCTAAAATCTAGGTTATCATCGAGCTGACCAACAAGACCCGCCATTAGAATGGAAACAAGTGCCGCAAGTAATGCTGGATTGGCCTCCCCGTCCCCAAAAGTTGAGAATCCGATGAAAATCAACAATGATGTGACAATCGCTAATAATACGACGAATCCCGCCCCTTTGGCAATTCTCGGTCGGTTAACCTTGTGAACATCTATGCCCGTGACTCCTCTCTCTTTGAGCTTTTTTATCGTATTTGGCATCGCCAAAAGAACGATTAGAAACGAAACAAGAAACGTCACCAAGACTTGCAGCAATTTATTCTCTCACCACCCATATCCTGATTCACTTTGCATTTTATCATTTCGGCTCGGATGATGTCCAGTACAGCCATTATTCATCCGAAACTGTTTTAACTGCCCTGAATGCTGGGGCGCAGCGTTTGCAGTACACTTCATAATCCGTTCGGAGAAACACACGTATTGCATTTGGGTGATACATATTGAACCATCTGCGTAGACAAATTGTGACACTGGCATTGTTGGCGATGTTTGTTGTAAACGGCATCCTGATGGCGTCTGTATCATCGGACATGATAGGTATGCCCTCAGCATCATCAACATCAATTGAAGAACAACCAAGAACTATTACATCATCTGACATCAATGTGTCCATTCCGTATGTGGACACGCACTATGGCTATGCGGATGGAATTATTGACCCCACAGAGTATGCCTTCAACTTCACAGATCCTGTGACGGGCGTCACAGTGTATATGGAACATAACTCCACTGTCCTCTATGTTGGTATGAAGGCGCAGACCTCAGGCTGGGTTGGACTTGCTTGGAAGTCCCCTGGAGCGAACTACACGGTTGAAGGTCTGACAGGCGCAGATATGATTCTCGGATATGCTCCTGGCACTCCCCATGATGCGTACCCCCGTGTCGTAAACACCTCCCTGAATGTTAGAGTACATTATACGCTCTACGCACGTAATGGAACTCAAATCGATGAGGGATATGCCCCTGATGGAACATCCGACAGTCCCCTCTACAAGGAAAGTCTTCTTGAGAAATACAAGGAGGCATTGATAGGGATGCGAGTGGGTGAAGTCAAGCATTTCATCATCCCCGCGGAATACGGTTATCCCGAGGGTGAGGCGTTGTACGGAGAGGATCTTGAATTTGTTGTTGAAGTTGAACAAATCGGTCCGAACTCCAACAACCCGGCCGATTCGAGTCAGATTGTATATTCCGATGCGTATGGTGTCAATACACTAGATCATATAGCCGATAGCAACCAAAGTAGAATTCTCTCTGCAAATGCCAGCGATGATGGGGCGGTCACTCAGGTTGAGTATTTCATTAGAATGAATAGTAGCGACCCCAATGATATTCCACTACTGAACTCTACCACCACACAGTATCCTTTCGTGATTCTAGTTGGAGCGACGGAGGATATCGATGGACTCCCAGATCTTCACTCTGACTGGTCCTCACCTTTGCTCATAGGTCTTAGACCTAATGAAGCCCCCTCGTTAGAGCCAAGTTTTCCGTTAGAGAATGGGATATTGGAATGGCTAGTCACACTACAATTGAATGCAAGTGATGATACACTTGTTCGCCGGGCCGGTTTCCGACTTGACAATGAGAGTTGGACTGACCTTCACTATAATTTCAAGACCGATTTGTGGGAATATAGCCTTGACGTTTCCGACTATCAGTCTGGCTCCAATCATACGCTCTGGTTCAATGCCACTGATGGATCGAACTCAACATCAATCATGTCATTCAACGTCACAATCATCATCCCGTACATTCCTCTCATGGGCGCAACGCTCTCTGTTGCAAGAACGATTGCAACTCTGATGTATCACACTACGAAGACAGAAGACATGTTTACAATCACTAACAAGAATGCCGTCCCAATATCGGCTCTTGAATTCTATCTCCCTGCTGAATACACCCCCAACTTCCTCTCTGTTGAGGCCACTGATGCATCCGACTCGCCACTGGAGGTAGTACGCCTGTCAGACTTAAATGGGATGTATCATTGGCGCGTTATACTGTCCGAGACCGTGGAGCCAGGTGATCGATATGAGTTCACTGTGACAATGTATCTTCACTCACTCCATGTCCTCACCGACTTTGATAACAATCTCTACGAATTCAAGTTCCTCAAGTCTCCAGTTGTACCCTATGTCATCTCACGTCTCTCTGTGTCAATGGCACTCAGAAGCGGTGACTCCCTGCATGATGGTGTCAACCCTGAGGGTGTATACTACAATCTGGCACCTATGTCTGTAGATGTCTTTGATATCGTCTTGAGTTCAGTGACTCCCTTGCTTGTTGCAACGAGAACCACCCAAATCACAGTTGATCCATGGGGCTGGTTACATTACAAGGAAACAGTTCACATTGAGAACGTTGGGCCAGCCAAGGAGATTGACATGAGCTTCAAGTTTCCGGCCTATATGTCCAATGTCAAGATCTATGATGACGTGGGAATACTTGCAGGCTCGATGCCACAAGAATTCGATTGGAATGAAACTCTCAATCAACGCATCAATCTCAAGGGCGACCGTTTTGGTGACCGTGGCTTCTGGCCAGGCTACAAGTACACATTTCATGTAGACTATAATATCTATCTTCCAATGTATCAGACTCAAACTGCAGAAGGAAATCTCATCTCATTTCCAATGGCCACGCTGGACGAGATGTTGGTCACCGAACATACCATTGATGTCATTGTTCCACTTGGAGTATATCCCATTCACCCCTCTGAGGGCTATAGACTCCTCTTTGGGGTCTTTGAGGCCACGATGCAATACACCGTCTACAATACCACACAGCAGAACCCCGCACAAATCTCTCTACTCTATCAGCTGACTCCCGCTATAATTGCTCGACCTGGTGCGATAGCCCTCATCATTGGGATGATTGCTGCTGCCTATGTGTCCATTCGCAAGCTCAGATTGACCGCAGAAGAATTAGAGGCCACGGGCACGGAAACAGGTTCAGCTATCCCCCAGAGTGGGGCACCACCTGAGTTAGTAGGCGAGTTTGCCCGTCTATATTCCAAGAAGACGGCACTAAATCTCGACCTTGAGAAGCTAGAGTCCTCGAGAAAGAGAGGAAAAGTTTCCAAACGCGAATTCATGAAGCGTCAACGAGACATAAAATCACAGCTTGCGGAACTAGATGCGAAAATCGCCTCACTTAAGGGGCAGTTGATACCCTACGGTTCGCGGTATCGTGAGGTCATCGGGCAGCTCGAGCTTCATGAAGAGCGAATGGAGGGTGCAAAGGCTGGTCTTCGACAACTGCTTCTTCGTAAGAAGAAACAGCAAATTAGTCGCGTAGCCTTTGAGAAGACGCGACAAGAGTATCTAAAGACTGTGAAGCAATCAGTGAGTGCAATAGATAGGATCCTGCTGACCCTTCAGGAAGAGGCAGGAGAGCTCTAAATCTATTCATTACCTCGAATT
This sequence comes from Candidatus Thorarchaeota archaeon, assembly GCA_029855925.1. Classification (GTDB taxonomy): domain Archaea; phylum Asgardarchaeota; class Thorarchaeia; order Thorarchaeales; family Thorarchaeaceae; genus B65-G9. Next base: position 3,982 of record JAGSHP010000149.1, read on the forward strand.
GCAAGCGGAACATTCTTCCGCTTCATTTCTCTTTTTTTACCTTTCGCGAATACTGACGATTTCATAGACGATTCCATAATGCTTATCTTTCAATGATCCGCCCATTAATGCCTCTTATTGGTGAATTGAAATGACCCCGCAAATCACTTTTGACAGGTCCAGAATACAAATCGCAGATCTCCTGACACCTGGGACCAAAGCAATGGAGATGTACCAATATCTCAAGAATTCACCACGTGTCCAATCCTATCTACGTACCGCAAATAGAATGGCGGTGTCCCGTCTCGGATACACGGACCACGGACCAATTCATGCTGAAGTAGCTACATGGTACGCCTTGAAGGCATTTGAGATTCTTGAAAAGACTTTCATCCCGAATGTTGTGGCTGAGGGCATTGGTGATATTGATGACGCGCGACTGGTGATCCTATCCTCAACCTATCTTCACGATATTGGAATGGTCATTCATCGGAATGAGCATCCACTGACGGCTATCCAACTCGCACGGCCTATACTGGAGTCAAAGCTCGCCGATCTCTATGATGACCCCAGTAAAGCGACCGACATTCTATCGTTCGCTCTACATGGTATCTATGCCCATGATGATGATACTATGTGTCTGACATTTGAGGCCGGCATAACAAAACTTGGTGATGGTTGTGACATGACCAAGGGTCGTACAATAATACCCTACCAGAAGGGAAAAGTCGATATCCACTCGGTCAGCGCACTGGCAATCAATGAAGTAACTTTGGAGCAAGGCGATGATGTTCCGCTAAGGATCACAGTTGCTATGGATAATCCTGCTGGCGTATTTCAGGTCCAAGCAGTCTTACAGAAGAAACTGTCCACAAGCGGTCTGAAAGACCATGTGGTTGTCGACATACTCGTAAATGGTGATAGGCTGGTCCTCTCCCAGGTCAAGCGTCTGTTCAAAGTACATGTCGCTGATGAGCCCGATTTAGCTAGCATAAAGGAACGCTCAGTAGAATCATCATCACCGAGGCAATAGAGTATCAATAAACGAGAATGAAGTGGTAGCCCCGCCAGGATTCGAACCTGGGTCAGCGAGGCCAAAACCCGCTATGCTGGACCACTACACCACGGGGCTATATCTCTACATTGTTGATGCTTCAACGAGCCCGAAAGGTTTCCCATCCGTTAATATTTCCTTTGGAATGCGTGACTTCCAGCGTTCAAGAAATCTTGCTTCTTCATCGTGCTGCTTTCCTTCTACTCGGAGGTTGTCGGGCAACATGCAAGCAATCCCATCAATTACTGGATACCATCGCCCACATTTTGGGCACGTTATGAGTCCCTCATCAATCTCTTCTTGTTGCTCCCCTTCCACTTCGTCCGTATGAGACTTGAAGATCTCCAACTGAAGACTGCTCCTGCAGTCAGGATCCGGGCATGCAAGTATATCCATGAGCCAGATCTTCATTACGGATTTCCTCCAAGTGTGACTGATGCTATTTCTGATTAGTTTAAAAATGATTCTTAGCGGCCAGTGGCATATGATGTTGAGAGGCAAAAGGCTTTCATTGACTTCTCTATGAATCTCACATGTCGCCTAATGATTGGTGATGTTGATTATGACACTAAAACATCCCTATCTTCCAATCACACCCGAAACGGAAAATGAAATGCTCAGATCAATAGGTCTTGATACAATTGAGGACCTGTTTGTGACCATTCCGAAAAAATTCAGATTGAATCGGGACTTGCATCTCCCCCCTCCACACAGCGAACACGAGGTCATGATGCGATTACGAGAGCTTGCCAAAAAGAATACCGCTCTTCTTGACACACTATCCTTCTTGGGTGGTAAGGTATCACCACATCATATACCCGCAACCGTGAATGCGCTTGGTGGGCGCTCGGAGTTTGTAACATCCTACACCAGCTATCAACCTGAGGTCAGTCAGGGGATGCTACAGACCCTCTTTGAGTACCAGAGTCTTGTGGCTGAGATTCTCCAGATGGATGTTGTCAATAGTAGCCTCTATGATCTTGCCACCTCACTTGGAGAGGCTGCTCGAATGACGGCTCGAGTCAAGCGTAAGAAGAATCGATTTCTCATTCCTGACACCATCAATCCTGCTGATAGGCAAGTTCTCGAAACCTACACCTCACCAGCAGGAATCGAAATCGAAGTAATAGTGTCCGACCCACAGACCGGGCTTCTATCGCTTGAGGACCTAAGAACCAAGTTGGACTCTACAGTCGCAGGAGTATATGTGGAGAATCCAAGCTATCTTGGGTTCTTTGAAACTCAAATCGATGAGATTGCCACATTGGTTCATGATGCTGGCGCTCTTCTTGTTGCGGGCGTAGACGTTCTATCCTTGGGTATAATCCGCCCCCCCGGTGATTATGGTGCTGACATTGCCATTGCCGAAGGGCAGCCACTTGGAACCCCTATGTCTTTTGGTGGTCCATTACTTGGAGTCTTCGCATGCAGGAATGATAGAAAATTAATATATCAGATGCCTGGTCGGCTTGTTGGTCTAACCACTACAATTGAGGAGCCCTATGAACGTGGATTCGTTCTCACTCTTAGTGCGCGAGAACAACATATTCGCAGAGAGAAGGCAACAAGCAACATCTGCTCGAATCAGGCACTGATGGCTGTACGGGCCGCCATCTATCTGTCCACCATCGGGTCATCGGGTCTGTCAGCCATCGGTGAGTCTATCGCTTTCAGATCAAATTACGCAGCCCAAGAACTCGGCAAGATTAGAGGAGTCACCGCCCCCCTCATCGGCAACCCGATTTGGAAGAATTTTGTTGTGCAATTTGACAATGTTTCCGCTGAGGAAGTTCATAATCGATTACTTGAGAGGGGCATTCATAGTGGCGTATGCCTGACCAGAGACTTTGCAAGATTTGGCGAGAGCGTGCTCTTTTCTGTGACAGAGC